>JBDSHU010000032.1:0-3557 GCA_039918335.1 Methylotenera sp.
CCCGCACTTGGCAGACATGGGAGTTAAACGTGTACTTTTAACGGCATCTGGCGGACCTTTTAGAAATGCTAGTATTGAAGAGTTAACAGCAGTTACGCGTGCACAAGCCTTAAATCATCCGAACTGGGTGATGGGTCCAAAAATTACAGTTGACTCTGCAACCCTGATGAACAAAGGTTTAGAAGTGATTGAAGCGCACTGGTTATTTAATGCGCATCCTTCACAAATTGAAGTTATCGTACATCCACAGAGTATTATTCATTCTATGGTGGAATATGTTGATGGTAGTGTACTTGCACAACTTGGTAACCCTGACATGCGCACACCAATTGCCTATGGGCTTGGTTACCCAGATAGATTGACCAGTGGTGTCAGTAGCTTAGATTTACTAACGACTGCTAGGTTAGATTTTTGTGCGCCAGATATGGTTAAGTTTCCATGCTTAAGAATTGCCTATGAAGCATTAAACATGGGAGGTACGGCACCTGCAATTTTAAATGCAGCGAATGAAATAGCTGTGGAAGCATTTTTAGCGGAAAAAATCGGTTTTATGGATATTCCTCAACTAATAGAATCTGTATTGACTGTAGTCCCTATTGAAACTGTAGAATCAATTGAGCAATTGGTAGTCGTAGATAATGAGGCTAGACAAGCCGCAAAACGCTGGTTACAAACAAATGATTAATGCACTATTGATTCAAACAATCTCGATTCATACATCATGCTAGAGGCCCTAATAACGCCTTTAGCCTTTATATTTACGCTGGGTTTATTGGTAACCGTTCATGAATATGGTCATTTTCAGGTCGCTAGATGGTGCGGTGTAAAGGTCTTAAAGTTCTCTATTGGCTTTGGTAAGCCACTCTTCACCAAAAAGTTTGGCAAAGATCAAACAGAGTTTGTACTTGCCGCAATTCCTTTAGGCGGCTATGTAAAAATGCTTGATGAGCGTGAGATTGAGTCAGACACTAACTTACAAAAACCGCCACCAATTTATTCTGAAATGGATTTAAAACGTGCTTTTAATCGTCAGCCTGTGATTAAGCGCATCGCGATTGTGCTTGCAGGACCAAGCGCCAACTTGTTGCTTGCAATTGTATTGTATTGGTTAATCTTTATGATGGGTGTAGTAGGAGTGAAACCCATATTGGGTAAAGTATTGAACGATACTCCCGCTGGTTCAGCTAGCTTTGTACAGGGCGAAATTATACAAAAAATTAACAGTAAAGACGTTACTACATGGCAAGATGCGCGCTGGTTATTATTGAATGAAGCCTTAAAAAATAAAAGTGTTGAAGTTCAAGCCATCAATACTAACCAAGAGATTCATGTACACCAACTTGATTTATCAGGTGTGACTTATGATGATGAAAATCAAGATATTTTGACTAAGTTGGGTTTAACTATCTACCAACCTGACATTCCTGCTCGTATAGGTGAAGTCACTAAAAATAGCCCTGCAGATTTATCAGGATTAAAAGCGAATGATCTGGTACGCTTAATCAACAATATTCAAGTGAACATGTGGGAAGATTTTGTTCAAGAAATTAGACTCCACCCTAATGTGCCGCTAAATGTGCTGGTAGAACGAGATGGCGTTGATGTTAAACTAACAGTTACACCGGAATCTATTATTGAAAATAGCAAACCAGTAGGGCGCATAGGTGCTGCGTTTAAAGTTGAACAAACTGAACTTGATAAAATTTTTGTGACGACTCATTACTCTGCATTTGGAGCTTTGCTAAAAGCCACTGAAAAAACTTGGGATACCTCTATTTTCAGTATAAAAATGTTGGGTAATATGCTCACTGGAAAAGTGTCATGGAAAGGCATGAGTGGCCCTGTAACTATAGCCAGCTACGCTGGGCAGAGTGCAAATATGGGCATTAAAGTGTTCATTTCATTTTTAGCACTGATTAGTATTAGCATTGGCGTGCTTAATCTATTGCCTATACCAGTATTAGATGGCGGTCATTTGATGTATTATATGATTGAAATTTTCACTGGCAGACCTGTATCTGAAGCGACAATGATTGTGGGTCAAAAAGTTGGCTTTACCTTACTAGGTTTAATGATGGTCATTGCGTTTTATAATGATATAAACAGATTGATAATAGGCTGAATGCATGGCAATTAAAAACTTAACTCTCTCGAAAAAACTAAAAACTAAAGGCAATAAGTTTGAAAATTTAAAACTTAAATCTATCTTATTGCTGGTTTCTAGCTTATATGCCACATCAGCATTCGCGTTGGACCCATTTGTAGTTAAAGATATTCGTGTTGAGGGCTTGCAGCGCACTGAGCCTGGTACAGTATTCACCTACTTACCGGTTAAAGTTGGCGAAACCATGAATGAAGATCTAGCTTCGCAGGCCATTAAGTCTTTATACGGCACCGGGTTCTTTAAAGATGTGCGTATAGAAGCTGAGGGCGACGTCTTGGTTGTGACCGTACAGGAGCGTTCATCTGTTGCACAGATTGATTTTAGTGGAAATAAATCTTTCCCTACCGATAAGATGAAAGAAGGTCTTAAGCAGATTGGTATCACTGAAGGGCAGATTTTTGATAAATCACAACTGGACCGTGCCGAGCAAGAAATTAAGCGCCAATACTTATCACAAGGTAAATATGGCGCTACGGTCAAATCTGTCGTTACGCCCTTAGAGCGTAATCGTGTAGCGGTTCGATTTGATATTGAAGAGGGCGCCGTATCAAAGATTCGTAATATCAATATCGTTGGTAATCAAGCGTTTACCATGGATGATTTACGTGCTGAATTCTTGCTGACCACTCCGAATTGGATGAGTTGGTGGAATAAAGACGATCAATATTCAAAACAAAAACTAAACGCTGACCTTGAGGCATTACGTTCTTTTTATATGAATCAAGGTTATCTTGAGTTCAATATTGATTCCACACAAGTGTCCATTACACCAGATAAAAAAGATATTTACATCACCGTAAATGTAACTGAAGGCGAAAAATATACCATTTCTGAAGTTAAATTGGCCGGTGAAACCATTGTGCCAGATGCTGAATTACAGCAACTGATACAGGTAAAAGCCGGCGATACGTTTAGCCGCGAAAAAGTCACCCAAACGAGTAAGGCAATTAGCGACCGCTTAAGTAATGATGGATATGCATTCTCAAATGTGAATGCAGTGCCAGAGGTGAATAAAGAGTTGCATACCGCTGCATTTACCTTTTTTGTAGATCCGGGTAAAAAAGTCTATGTACGTCGCATCAACATCGTTGGTAATACTAGAACACGTGATGAAGTGGTTCGTCGCGAAGTGCGCCAGTTAGAATCTGCCTGGTATAACTCGAGTAAAATTAATCGCTCTAAAGAACGATTGGTACGAACACAGTTCTTTTCAGATGTAAACGTTGAAACTCCGGCAGTACCTGGCTCAGCGGATCAAGTAGATTTAAATATCAGCGTGACTGAACAATCTACGGGTAGTGTGCAGTTTGGTGCAGGTTTATCGAGTAGTGAAGGTGTAGTATTTGGCATTACCGTTAACCAAAATAACTTCTTGGGTACTGGTAACCGCGTC
>JBDSHU010000033.1:0-6863 GCA_039918335.1 Methylotenera sp.
ATTTAAAAATAACTTAGAGGGGCCATGCTCCCAAGTGCGCGCTATTTTATCTACAGCTAAACCATTTTTTATCGCAAATGCTTCAGCTTTGGACATAAAAATCTTGCTGTGGTAAGGCACATTTTTATCTGGCAACAATGCGTTGCCATAATGATGGGTTATATCATTTTCATTGGTAATGAGTACGGCGGCTATGGCCGGTTCATCAACATATTTTGTATGGGTATATTTATTGATGTGGTTCAGATAAGCAGCATTAAAATCGCGCATTGAATTTTGAATCGACTGGTTAACATAGTTATAACCATTAATTGTGGCTGATGGCTCACCCTTACTTATTTCATCAAAAGCAGTAATTCCATCACCAGATTTGATTGAGCGACCGACATGCAAGTCTAGCCAAACATAAATACCTTCATCTTTTAGGCATTTAATCCACCAGTCTATTTTTTCTATCGCATTGTCGTTAATTACTTTTGTAGAGTTGAGTTTTTGACTACCGAATATATTAGGATTTACCCATAAAGAGTCATGGTGATGCAGGCGTACTAAATTGAATCCAAGTGCAGAAAGCCGTTTTGCCTGTGCTTGAACCAAGGCTTTAGGCGTTTCAAAAAGCGTGTATGCAGCAATGTTAGTACCCCAAAACTTAGCTACAGTGCCATCCTCAAATATTAACTGATCACCTTTAGCTTTAACAAAGCCGCGCTTGCCAGCGGGTCGTTCAGATTTATTCAGAAAACTCAGATCAATTGGAGCGGTTTGCCAATCAAGAATGTTTTTAGACCACTTTGAGCTATTAATGGGTTCGGCTCCGTCATTCTTTGCTATGACAATCTTTTTGTCTTTACTTAGGGATAAGTCTTCTTGTATGGATGTATGTTTTACTAAATTAAAGGTAGGTACAGTACCCCTAATAGTATTAATGATTAGCTCGTTACAGTGGTCTAGACTTGAGTGACATAAGTTTTGAGCCAGGCCAGAGCTAAAAATTATGAATAATAAAATGCTTAAGCAATACTTAAATATACGATTAGTTTTTATTACTTGTCGCATTATTTTCAACCTAGGTAAGGTTATTACAAGATTATAATCATTTGCTTATAGCTTATTTTCAATTGATGGCATATTTATGCCGTACTTTTAAGGCGAGTAGTTGGATAAACAGGTTTTTCTATAGCTGCATTACTTTTCTTGCTAATTCGTGATGGATTGGTAACACGTACATAGCTGAAGATAAGACCTGCGAGTGACCAATAGACCGCTGGAACAACGCCAATGCCACTCATGGTAAAGATTGTAACGAGTACGGCGAGTAGTGTAGCGAAAAGAGTTCGCCCACACAGATATTCCTCGCTGTTTCTATCCGCTATTCTTCTCATCCCTTTAAAAATAGTCAGTATTAATAACACGTAATATCCAAGTAGCAATCCAAGTCCGACTAAACCGTTACCTAACATCACGCCTAGGTAGGTATTCACGATATCGATAATACCTTCACCCGTTACCATATCAGCCATTTCGGGTTCTTTTGTCGCATCGTATACGCCAAATAAAGGGTATTTTTCTATAATTAATAAAGATTTATCAATTAACTTTCCTCGATAATCTACATTTTCCTTATCTGTTTGTCCAACGAATGGAATTAAGTCAATTACTTTTTCCCCGCCAGGAATGAAGTTTAATATAGGCAAAGAAAAGAAAACCAACACTGCGATTATTGTTAAACGCTTAATGGCATTTTTACCAAAAGCAGTAACAACTAATAATAGAACCGCCGTACCCACCCAAGGACCTCTAGAAAGTGCTGAAATTAAACCAGCAAACAGTAGACCAAAACCAGCATAGCGAAGCGTAGTATTTTTAATCGATGGGGCAATAAATATGTAGAAGCCAAGTGCTACCATCGTCACAAAACCAAATACAAGTGAATGCCCTAAAGATGCAAACGCCCGGAGGCTATCACCACGGCCTAAATAATTGCCCAAATCCCAGTCTATGTGCAATGCGTCGGGCAACGTACTATAAACCAGCCACCCACTACTAAATTCAAAAGTACCTATTGCTGCCGCTATAAAGCAGACAAGGATAAAGGATATCATTACCTTTTTCAGTTGTTCAAAATCCTTAATTGCCCGGCTTGCCGCAAAATAGGGTAGAAAAATGTCAAGGAAGCCATGAAACCCGAATCGTAATGCATCGGTTACCGTTGTGCCACGCATCATCAGTATCGTTGCTAATATCATGTACACAAGCATAAATTTCTCTGCTAATGGTTTAGCATAGGATGGATTCTCAGAGCTCCCTCTGAATGTAAGGAAAAATGGTAAAAGAATGGTGAGTGAAAGTATACGTATGTAGCTGACGTCAAATACACTAGGAATACGAGCCGTCATTGGTGGAATGACTATAAGTAGAGCAAAATAGAGTGCAAATTTATTCTGCTCTGATTTGGCTATATAGAGCAAATAGGCTGAACTTAGGATAATAAATAGCCAGAAATTATGTGACAAAAAAGCGAACAGTGTGATTGCAATCCATGCATTACGCAATCGGACAAACTCTTCGGGCATTAGCATTGGCCCTACTGCTTTTTTTGCATAAAGGTAAACAGGCGTAGCAATAAAAAGGATAAAAATTAGTGCCCTAATGTGTTCTGGCATAGTGTCTGTCGATTAAGATTATTCTGCTTTGTTGTTAAGGCTGCAATTGGAGCTTTCATACAGTGCGTTCTAGGAATTATATTTAACCTATGAGTTAATAAGTATAGTTTATAGATGTAAAAAAAGGCGCAAAAGCGCCTTTTTTATAGCCTAATAATTGAATTATTTAGAAGTACATTCTACCATCACCAAGTAAGTGAGCATGGCAATCTAGTTTAGAGTTAATACATCTGCTAACCCATGTGCTATGTACGGTTTCATCCCAGCCCATCATAAAGTCTGCATGTGAACTGTAGCCTGCAGGAATTGAAGTTGGATACATATCTGATGATAAACGCCATTTAGATGTTCCAGCATCCGTCGTGACAGGATAATAAATAATCATACTTAACGTAGGGATTTTTTTAGGATGTGTTGCCGCGCATACTCCATTAGTAGAATAGGCCATATGTGACTTATGGTCTGCGCTATCTAGGTCTTTGCCGTTCCAGCAGTCTGGAAACGTAATGGACTGAGAAACTAAGCCACCTTTTCCGCAGCTTACTAAGTTTGATTTTCGTGAAGCGTATTGTTCGTTGCATTCAAACCACTCATGTGCTTGAGGACCGGTAGATGACATACTTCCTGCAATCATTCTAAGGCCGCGTGGAACTACATTCACAGTAGCATGTTTATAATACATGAGTGCATTTCTGGGTTTTAAAGGTGCTCCGTTAGAAGTATCGATCATGCTCGGTACCCAGTATGCACTGCGATTCATAATACCGCCGTTACATGTACTGTTTCCTGAAGTGCGTACAGACTCAGAAGTTGAAGCGAAGTTAACGTTGGTGTTACCAAAGAAGGTATGTAGATGCGCTTTACCTTGTTGACCAGGGAATACGATAGGGTCATCGTTTGACATATGAGAAAAGCCGCAGGACACGCGGAATGCGCCATTGTCAGAAGTATTTCCACCTGGTTGCTCAGTTGTAGCTCTAATGCGCATATCTGAAAAACCGAAATCTCGCGCCGGTGCAAGTGCTAAATTAACTACTGGCATATTAGCCATATTTGTTGGCGGTGTAGTTACCACAGGTGGTGTAGTTGCCACAGGCGGTGTAGTTACCACAGGTGGTTTAGTTGCCACAGGCGGTGTAGTTGCCACAGGTGGTTTAGTTGCCACAGGTGGTTTAGTTGCCACAGTTGGTTTAGTTGCCACAGGTGGTGTAGTTACCACAGGTGGTTTAGTCGCTGTATTAACTTTAAGTGCTTGAATGATAGAAGTCAGCGATTTAGGAGTTGTAGTAGTGTTTAAAGCAAAATTTGCAAACTCTGTAGGTGTTTTGTTATTTGCTACAGGAATAAATGCACTTGCCACTTGAATTTTAGTATCGTTAACCTTTAAAGCTGTTACAGCTTTAGGTGCGTCATTAGCGCTACACATGGTCTGTGCCGCAAGCAAGGCTTTTAATTGATTACTCGCAGGTTTTCCAGGATTAGCATTTGGAGCTAAGTCAGAGTACTGACTAACTCCATTCGCATCTTTCCACTTGAAAATTTCAGCTTTGGAAGAGTAGCTAACAAGCATAATGCTTGACAGCGATAAAATGTAACCAATTGTATGGATGTTATTGGTAGTAAATTTCATGGATAATCCTTTTAAATCAAAAAGTATTATAAAAGTATAATACTGGGTGTTACAAGCAACTGCATATCTACAAAAAAATGGCCACCAAAAAAATATTTCTCAAATGACCCAGACGGGTAGTATACAACACTATTAGTTTGTAGTATGTAAATGTAATGCTAATGAAATGTAAAGTTATTGTTTTTCTAAAATGATATTTTTTTGGCTGATTTATTTTTATATGTCATTGAATTTGTTTAATTAACTGTTTCGTTGCTAACAACTTTATTGTTATTTTAAAAGTTCGGCTAACAAATTTAAGTAAAGCTCGTATTACTTATTCGAAATAATGGTACAGATATAATCCTTTTAGGCTATTTAAATATGACGCCATTATGTTAATTTCGTTGAAATATCGACACATTTTTTCTAGGAATTCAATAATACGATTGTCAAATACTGAGGGAAGTAGCAAGTTAGTGCCCCTCAGCCGCTTATTAAGCATTAAAAAATCCGGTACGATAAATGCTTGTTTGGCTTTTAACCGTTAAGAACGAACATTTCAATCAATTAATGAAAGTTTTAAAAAAATGGCAATTCCATTTAATAAGCCTCATTTGACAGGCAATGAATATGTATATATTGATCAAGCGTATGCAAATAGAAGGCTTGCAGGTGATGGTTTTTTTACAAAAAATTGCCATGAATGGCTAGAGCGTAACACTTCGGCAAAAAAAGCTTTGCTAACGCACTCGTGTACTGCAGCACTAGAAATGACAGCCATTCTTGCTGACATACAACCAGGTGATGAAGTTATTATGCCTTCTTACACATTCGTATCAACGGCCAATGCTTTTGTGCTGCGTGGCGGCGTGCCAGTATTTGTTGATATCAGACCAGATACTTTAAATATTAATGAGAATTTAATTGAAGCGGCGATCACATCTAAAACCAAAGCCATTGTTCCAGTACATTACGCAGGGGTTGGATGTGAAATGGATGTCATTATGGACATTGCTGATAGGTACAATCTGTTAGTTATAGAAGATACTGCTCAGGGCATCATGTCAACCTACAAGGGTAGGGCATTAGGCTCAATAGGGCATTTGGGTACACTTTCATTTCATGAAACAAAAAATTTAACCTCTGGCGAAGGTGGTGCATTATTAATTAACGATGAACGATTTATCGAGCGTGCCGAAATCGTTCGGGAAAAGGGGACTAATCGCAGCCGGTTTTTTAGAGGCGAAGTAGATAAATATACATGGGTAGATATCGGCTCTTCTTATTTACCTGGCGAGATAATTTCCGCTTTCCTGTGGGCACAGTTACAAAAAGCTGAAGAGATTACCAATGAACGCCTTAACATATGGCATCAATATCATAATGAGTTAGCTGAATTCGAAGATAAGGGATTGCTACGTCGCCAAATTGTCCCAGCACACACGCAACATAATGCGCATATGTATTACATATTGCTAAATTCACTAAATGAACGAACGCAAGTGATTGACCGGTTAAAAAAGAAAAATATTAATTCAGTGTTTCATTATGTACCCTTGCACAGCTCTCCTGCAGGGCTTAAATTTGGTCGGGCACATGGCACACTTTCAGTGACTGAAGATTTGGCTGACAGGTTGTTGCGTTTACCATTATGGTTTGGTTTATTACAAACAAAAATTGTTTGTGCTGAATTGTTCGGATAAAGCTACTCTATAAAAACAGTATTCGTAGAAAAAATGTAACTACTCTTATAGGTATTAGATAAGTATTAAATTTTATTTTAAAATGACTTGCCGCTTGTGCACATTTTTTGTAAAAACATTGTTTAGGTAAATAATCAACAACAAAATCAAGTGAATAACCTATAATAAATCATCAATAATATTAAGGTTTCTAGTGCGTCAGTTAATCATTCGTTCAAGCTTTTGGGTTTTTGGCGGACAAGTTGGTGGCCAAGTTTTACGATTAGCCAGTAATTTAATTATGACTAGACTATTAGTACCTGAAATGTTTGGTGTAATGGCTGTAGCAAACACTTTAATTGTCGGCCTTAACCTTTGCTCTTATTTTGGTATTCACCATAACATCATCCAAAGTAAACGGGGCGATGAAAGAATGTTTCTCGATACGGCCTGGGTACTGCAAATCCTTCGAGGTAAGCTAATATTAGTCTTTGCATTGTGCATAGCGGCGGGCTTATATTTTGCAAATCAAGCAGCATTAATTCCGTTGGGAAGTGCATATGCAGATACAAGCCTACCAGCGATTATTGCAGTCCTTTCATTAGCAGCATTCATCGCTGGTTTTGAATCTACTAAACTACCTACCGCTAGTCGGCATATGGCGCTTGGCAAGTTAACGTTAATTGAGCTTGGAAGTCAGTTAGTTGGACTGATTGCAATGATAGTTTTTGCACTTATACAAAAAACTATATGGGCGCTGGTGATTGGCACTTTAGTCGGTGCATTAACAAAAACAATTGCTAGCCATATTGCATTACCCGGTATTAACAATAAATTTGTCTGGGAAGCAAGTGCAATCAAGGAGCTGTTCGGCTTTGGTAAATGGATATTGCTTACTACTGTGAT
>JBDSHU010000034.1:0-3666 GCA_039918335.1 Methylotenera sp.
ATAAAGTATTGATCGTGGGCGGCGGTATCGTCGGCTGCATGACCGCCATGGCATTAGTGACGCGCGGCTGTAGTGTCACCATAGTAGAACGCAACCAGATTGCCAGCCAGACCTCCGGCGAATCCTCCTGGGCTGGCGGCGGCATACTTCTGCCTTTAGTCCCTTGGATGTATTCTGACCAAGTCAATGCGCTTACTAATGATGGCGCAAATGCTTATAAGCAACTTAGCCAGCAATTGCAACAGGAAACAGGCATCGATATTAATTTTGAGCAATCAGGCTTTTTAATCTTGCCCAAGTTTGACGCTGAAGCTGCCCAAGCTTGGTGTGCACGTAACCAAATGCCTATTCAGCCAGTAAAAGCATCCGCATTTGGTGTGCAATCTTCAAATGGGGAAGATGCACTGTGGTTACCTACTGTATGCCAGATACGTCCCCCGTATCTTATGCAGGCGATGCGTCAATGGCTAGCGCAAAACAACGTCACCATGCTAGAGCACACTGAGCTCATGCCACTTAAGCAAATTGCAACCTTGAACGAGTGGGCAACAGTCAATGGTGAAAAATTAACCGCAGATCAATTTGTAGTCACGTCTGGCGCATGGAGTTTTGAGCTGCTCAAAGACACCGCTGCTAAACTTAATATCAAACCCATGCGCGGACAAATTTTGCTCTATAAACCGAAAAAGAACCTCGAACAAATTGTGTATAAAGAAGGTTTTTACTTAATACCGCGCCGTGATGGGTATTTACTGGCAGGCAGTACTTTAGAAGATGTTGGGTTTGATACGGCAGTGACGGAAGCAGTACGCACTGAAATTAGTGCAAAAGCTGAAGCAATTATGCCGGAACTAAAAAACCAACCCATCATTAAGCACTGGAGCGGTTTGCGGCCTGGTACACCAGAAAATTTACCTACAATAAGTGCGCATCCAAATATAGAAAACCTTTACTTGAATACTGGGCATTTTAGATATGGTTTGACGATGGCGCCGGCCAGTGCGGAGTTAGTGGTTTCGCTAATGTTAAATGAAACATCGAAAATTAATGCTACGCCATATCTATGTGTTTAATATAGTAAATATTCATTTCCATTTGCTACGTTTGAATCTATTAAGTTAATTAAAAGGCGATGATTGTGAGTTACGGTAAGCATACAAGTGCTAAATTAGTAGATTTGTTTCAAAAAGCAAGGACAAAATCCTGAACTGGCAAAGGTCATTTTTGTTGGCTTAGATGCAAATTACTCAGCTCAATTGTCATCCCATGACTTTTTTGAAAACGTTATAGAGTATCAGGCAGATGGGATTAAGTTCTGGAATAAGTATGGAAAACATCATCCTTTTTTATTAGATAATTATCCTTTTAATAAAACAAAAGATGGAGTTACTTATCATAGAAACTTTGCTAAATTGAAGTTACCAATTAGCTTGGCATCATATATATCCTTTGTAGAGCTTTTAGATATTCCTACTATCGGTAAAACATCAGATAAGATTTTTTTTGAATTACTTAATCCTATACATCTTGCTTGGATAGATAAAATTTTTGTGCGAAGTTCAAAATGTGCAGTATTTTTATCTGATTCAGTAATCAGAAAAATGAGGAAGTGTGAAGGGTACTTTAAATGGTTACCAGCAGAAGTGAATAGCAAAGGTTTTATAAAAAAAGTAGGCAATACATCTTTTTACAAATATAGTCATTTTTCCGCATATCAAATTCATTCAGAAATTGAAGAGATAAGACAGGTTGTCGTAGATACTTGTAGTCAATAAATGCTATGCAAGTCTAGTTAATAAGTAATCAAGATTTATTCGCAACCCAATCACCCGATTTCCCACCATGTTTTTCTAGCAACTTAATATCGCTAATAATCATGCCTCTATCCGCAGCTTTGCACATGTCATAAATCGTTAGTAAGCCTACGCTCACAGCGGTTAGCGCTTCCATTTCGACGCCTGTTTTTCCGTAGGTTTCTGTCGTAACGGTGCATAAAATACTGGTTGTAGCTTTGTCGATATCGAATGTCACGGCAACGCGAGTGAGTCCAATTGGGTGGCACAGCGGGATTAAGTCTGATGTTTTTTTACTTGCCTGTATCGCGGCGATTCTGGCAATGCCTAATACATCGCCTTTTTTGCTATTACCTTGGTGAATAAGATTGAGCGTAGCTGGCAGCATTTTTATGCTGCCAGTAGCAATCGCGATGCGGTGGGTTTCAGCTTTTTCACCTACATCGACCATGTGTGCTTGGCCGCTACTGTCAAAATGGGTGAGTGGGTTTTTTGGGGTATTTGAAGGTGATGTCATAAGCTTAATAATGTTGAGATAGAAATATCGTAATGTTTTGATACATTTTTTTTCATGAACTGAATGGCTTTAACCATTATCATAACAATTATGAAATTAAAATCATCATTTATTATTTCCGCGCGAAATATAGTGTGCGCATCAGTCATTGCGTTGCCAGTAGCGGTCTCTTTTGGATTACTAAGCACTTTCAGCATATCAAACGTCCGTGCTAACGAGCTACCTGAGTTGGGTGATGCTTCTGGCATGGTATTGTCTGCATTACAAGAAACCGCCATTGCCGAGCAAATTTTGCGTGATGTGGCCGCCAGTGACGAAGTGTTGCATGACCCAGAAATAACAGATTATTTGCAGGCTTTAGGCGCAAGGTTAGTCTCGAATGGGCCGGATAAACAACAAAAATTCAACTTTTTTGTGGTGCAAGATAACTCAATTAATGCGTTTGCCATGCCGGGAGGGGTGATTGGCGTGCATACAGGTTTGATTTTAGCTGCCAATAGTGAGTCTGAACTTGCCAGTGTGCTGGGGCATGAAATAGGTCACGTCACGCAGCATCATTTGGCGCGTATGTTGGCTTCGCAAAAGTACGATACTTTTAAGAATATTGCCGGTATCGCGTTGGCTTTATTGGTAGCGCGCGCTAATCCAGAGCTTGCTAGTGGCGCGCTTACTACTGCCACAGCCGTGGGGGTGCAAAACCAGTTGGATTTCACACGTGAACATGAGCGTGAGGCTGACCGTATAGGTTTGCAGATACTAGACAGTGGCGGTTTTGATGTGCGAGCCATGCCAGCTTTTTTTACCACATTGTTACGCGGTACGCGCTTTGCTGAGGGTAATGCCCCTGGGTTTTTGCGCACCCATCCGCTGACTACTGAGCGTATCGCCGATGTAGCGAACCGTGTGGATAGAATGCAGTATAAGCAAGTGCCGGATAGCGTGGAGTTTCAATATGTACGGGCTAAATTGTTGGCAGGTTCGGGTAGTGTGCAATCTGATATTGATTTATTCGAGCAAAATATTAGAGAACATCGATACAAAAATGAAGCGGCTGAGCACTATGGTTTGGCGGTGGCTTTGATACGCAAAAACGCATTAGTGCCCGCTGAAAAAGAAATTACATGGCTTAAAAAGAATGCGCCGCAACACCCCATGATCGAAAATTTAAGCGCGCGTTTAGCCGTGGCTAAAAATAATCCGCAATTGGCTGCTAAGCAATATACGGCTGCATTGCAGTTATTTCCTGATAATCGCGCATTGATTTATGGTTATGCTGAGCATTTTTTAGCAGTAAAACAAGCTGATAGTGCAGCAAAATTGACAAAAGAAAAGCAGACTTTGTATCCGGATGATGCC
>JBDSHU010000035.1:0-3540 GCA_039918335.1 Methylotenera sp.
ACGATTACGTGGGTTGACAGCGTTTTAGCAGAAATACCCATCGCTTCAGCGCCGTAAAAGCACATAGGGCGCATGTAAGCAGATTCCAGGTTATTTTCGCGCACAGCTGCTTTTTGCGCTTCCATCAATTCTTCTTTGGTAAACGGCATTTTCATTTGCAAAATGTGTGCAGAACGAAATAATCGGTCTGTATGTTCTTTTAAACGGAAAATGGCAGTGCCTTTATCTGTTTTGTAAGCACGCACGCCTTCAAATACGCCCATGCCATAGTGTAAAGTGTGGGTTAAAACGTGAGTGGTGGCATCGCGCCAGTTGACCATTTTGCCGTCATACCAAATTACGCCGTCGCGGTCTGCCATTGAGGTTGGAGTTGCCATTTTGCTGCCTTATTGAACAAATTTTGTAAAAGCGCTATTGTAAACTAAAGGCTGGAATTCTTTCAGCATGTTAAAATCAAAAATGCTATAAAGTGGTAATAAAAGAGAAGTTGTAAAAATTAAAGTTGAATTGGAGTGATGTAATGCGATATTTATGGATGTTCTTATTGGTGGGCGTTTTGGCCGCTTGCAAACCAGCTACCGAAGCGACTAAAACAGTTGCAACCGATATTACCGGCGCAGATTTTGCACAAGCGCTGAGCTTAACCGACCACACTGGCAAGCCACGCACCTTGGCAGACTTTAAAGGCAAGGCTGTGGTTTTATTTTTTGGCTATACGCACTGCCCGGATATTTGTCCGACAACGATGGCTGACTTGAAACAAACCATGAAAATGTTAGGGTCACGCGCTGATGAAGTACAGGTGTTATTTGTAACACTAGATCCAACGCGCGATACACAGGAGGTTTTGGCTAAATTTGTGCCGGCTTTTGATAAACGATTTATTGGTTTGCGTGGTACTGAAGAGGAAGTTGCAGCAACTGCTGCTAACTTTAAGGTGTATGCGAAAAAAGTTGAATCTAAAGGTAAGAGTGATTACACCATAGACCACAGTGCGGGTTCGTATGCATTTGATAAAGAAGGTAAAATCAGGCTTTACATTGATTACGGTGAAAGACCTGCAGATATTGCGAATGACATTAAGCAAATCATGTAACCCTACTTAGACCTACAGTTAGGTTTCATCAATCAAAAGGGGCGAATGTGCCCCTTTTTTTATACTTTAGTAAAAGTTAAGCTTGAGGGTCTAATGGGTCGAGGGTGAACCAAATTGGTTGTCATTATTGTCGCCGTCTTGTGCTAATAAATACACCATCACAATCCAGCCTAATATAGGTACAAACCATAATAACTGAAACCAACCGCTTTTGTTTGTATCGTGCAATCGACGTGCACCAACTGCGATAGATGGCAGGAATGTGGCAAGCGAAAAAGCCCAGGAAACATAGCCGCTTATTGCTTCCAGTAATAACGCAACGATCAAGCAAAACAAAAAGAACCACCAAAACTCAGGCTTTTTTGCACGTCTTTCAAAATCGGCATATTTTTGAAAACATAACTTAATTGATTCTTGAAAGCTCATTATTATCACTCCCTTAAAGTTGTAATCGTGTGCCACATGTCCGCATTAAAATATTAGCATGCTTAATATCTAATACAAATAAGCTGATTTAAGGGTGAACAGGAAGTAAGTGAATGGCTTCTACATGCGGTGCAACATGGGAGACAACACTTTAAGTTCTTTCTCAGCGATTTTGTAATCTGGAAAAATACTGGCAACTACCGCCCAAAATTTGGCAGAGTGATTCATTTCTTTTAAATGCGCTAGCTCATGACATATTACGTAATTGATGATGTGCGGCGGCGCTTGCAACAGCCGCCAGTTGAGACGAATTTCTTTACGGCTATTGCAGCTGCCCCAACGTGATTTGGCATTAGATAAGCTCAATGAAGAAAAGTTAACCCCCAATTTAGTGGAAAAAATCTCTAAGCGTCTTGCAAAGTCAGTGATGGCTTGTTTTTTGTACCATTGAATGACTTTATGTGCGACTACAGTTTGATCTGCATGATTCGGCATGGCCAACTGTAAAAATCCTGGCTCGTATGCGACAGCTTTTGAACGGCTATCATGCTGAATGTCGAGTGTGATGGTATTGCCTAAGAATAGAAGCTGCTCACCATCTTGCCATTGCAACTCAGGGATTTTATTCGTGTTAAGTGCGGCTAATTTTTTGCGTATCCAACCCGCTTTTTCTACGATGATGCTTTCAAGAAGCGGCATTGCAATGCGCTTTGGCGCATGTATCACTAAGCCTGTGGCTGTGATTTTTAAACCCACAGTGCGCCGTTGGCGGCGCTCCAGCTGATAATGTAACTCATCTCCAGAAGGTAACGTAAGCGTGTAACTCATGAATCTAAAGTGGCCATTTCAGCTTTTATCCAAGTTTCTACCTGAATATTCACCACTTCTGGCTTAAGGTTACCACAATTAAATGGCTCGCCAATGCTCACAGTAATTACCCCAGGACGTTTTAGCATGGTGTTTTTTGCCCAATGCATTCCAGCGTTATGTGCCACTGGCAACACCGTCGCTTTAGCGCCGCTAGCCAGCCAAGCGCCGCCAATGTGAAATTTACTGTGTTTGCCAGGCGCAATACGGGTACCTTCAGGAAAGACCACTACCCATAAACCACTCGCCAAACGTTGTTTACCTAGCTTAACCAGTTGTTTTAACGCTTCTCGGCCTGCGCCGCGATTGATAGCGATAGGCGAAGTCATGGCCAAACCCCAGCCGAAAAAGGGTATCCATAGCAATTCTCGTTTCATTACATATACTTGCGGCGGAAAAATAAGTTGAAACGCCAGTGTCTCCCAAGCAGATTGGTGCTTGGCAAGGATAACGCAAGGTGTAGTAGGGATGTTTTCTGCACCTTTCAATTCATAGGTAATATTACAAGTAACGCGTAGCCACCAGAGCATGCTACGTGCCCATAAGCTAATGATTTTGTTGCGACTAATTCTGGAAAATGGAAAGGTGAATAGGGCGAAAATGGAGAAAATTGGCGTAAATAACCATTGCCCAACGGTGAAAATGAGCGAACGTAAAATCAGCATAAAACTAACATTCTCTATCAATTGCAAATGAAAGCGGTGTCATTAAATTTATGAGTTCTCAGTGATAATACGTTGTACGGCTTCGCTCAAGTCAGCGCATACCCAAGTGTTAGTGGGCAAGGCTTTGTCAGGCTCGGCCTCAGATGCAACCAAGGTTTCCTCGCCCTTGCCAGTACGCACTAAAATAGGTTGGCAACCAGCATCAGCAAAAGCTTGTAAATCGCGTAACGAATCGCCCACCGCGGCGACTTCGTTTAATTCTACTGAGAAACGTTTACCAATATCTTCAATCATGGCAGTTTTCGGTTTGCGGCATTCGCAATGATCATCTGCCGCATGTGGGCAGTAAAATAGTGCGTCAATACGTCCGCCGACCTGTGCTAATTCACGATGCATTTTGTCATGTATGCTATTGAGTGTCGTCATGTCAAACAATCCGCGGCTTATGCCGGATTGATTGGTTGCAAGAGCGACTCGAAAACCAGA
>JBDSHU010000036.1:0-4938 GCA_039918335.1 Methylotenera sp.
GCAGTGCAGACACTGCCTACAAGTGATATGGGACGCGCAAAAATGTTTAACGAAGGTGCAGGTGAGCAATCACTTACAGAGGTCAGCGAACCTAATAATTCAAATATTGCAGCCACCGTAAAACGCTTTATTGCGCTGCGTCATTCGTTAGTAGTTGAGACACCAGCCAGTCAAATGCAAGCGGCATTCGATGCGACCGTGTCACATTGTGAACAATTAAAATGCCAGGTTTTGAGCGCGAATTACAATCGTGAAACGATTTATAGTCCGCCTTCTGCAAGTCTCTCGGTGCGGATTCCACCGAGATCGATTGAGATCTTCTTATCTGGCTTGGCCAAAAATAGTGAAGTCCTGCAACATCGCCGGGACAGTGAGGATAAAACGGATGCTGTGATAGATGCAGATGCGCGCATTAAAAACTTAACCGAGTTGCGCGACAAATTGCGCAGTATGCTCAATGATAAATCAGCTAAGTTCAAAGATATTATTGATGTAGAACGAGAGCTGGCAAATACGCAAGCACAGCTGGATAGCATTAACGGTATACGTAAAGCATTGGCGCAGGAAACCGAATTGGTGGCTGTTAATATTGATTTTACCGCTTCACAGGGTATTAGTGAACAAAGCTTTTTTGCCCCGGTAATCCGTGCAATAGATAATGCAGGGCGTGTGATGATGGAAAGTTTGGCTAACGTAATTACCTTTATTATCAGCGCGTTACCGTGGTTATTTTTTGGTATTCCCCTCATAATTCTAGTGCGAAAATTTTGGACTAAAATTAAAGCTATGTTAAGGTAACGCTGAAAAACCATCCCAATAACCGTTAATTGACTGTGATTGAATTTACGATGCCGAATTCACTATGATCGATACGAAATATATTGCTCTCCTTATCTTGCCTTTTGCTACGTCCTGGCAAGTTTCAAAAGCGGAACAAGCGCAGCCTCAGGAAATTGTTTGGCCACAAATCGTAGCACCTGCAATCGTCACAGAAGATGATTATCTGGGTGATGTACCTAAAGTGTTAACCGTCTCTCGGTTGTCGCAATCGTTAGCGGATGCACCATCAGCGGTAACCGTAATTGACCGCGAGACAATTCGTGCTGCTGGTATCGTAGACTTGCCTGAAGTGTTTCGATTGGTGCCAGGTTTCTATGTGGGTACGAATGCGGGTTATGTGCATAACACCAACCATACAGTGAGCTACCACGGCATGACTACTGCATACTCAGGTTCTATGCAGGTGTTAATCAATGGCCGGTCGGTTTATAGTCCTTTGTATGGCGGTGTGCAATGGAGCGAGTTGCCCATTGCCATTGCTGATATTGACCGTATAGAAATAACCCGCGGACCCAATGCCGCCAGTTACGGGGCAAATTCATTTTTTGGTGTGATTAATATCATCACGCAAAATCCTAGTACTGTGGTATCTAACAGTCTATTGGCGACGCATGGGAATGGCCGTAATGAGGCGTTTTATAGGCATGCCGGCAAAATTGAAGATTTAAACTACCGCATTACTACAGGCTATCGTGAAGATGATGGCTTGGATAATCGTAACGATTTTAAGCGTACGCGATTACTGAATGCGCAGGCGGATTACCATGTGAATGCGAAAAATACCTTAGAGTTTGAGTTTGGTTTGGCCGATGGCGCACGAGGCGAAGGTAATATTAACGAGGACCCCATTTTATTTTTACCGCGTACCAAACAAATTAACAATCATTATGAACTTGCGCGCTGGCGGCGTAATTTAAGTGACGACAGTGATTTTTCTTTGCAAGCCTATCATTCGTTTGATCGCTCAGATGATGAAACTACCTCAATTAATTTAATCAGTTTATTTCCCGGATTCGTAGCCGATCCCACCAATATTACGGTAAAAAATCTGGTTGAAACAGAACGATATGATCTTGAGGCGCAGCATAACTTTGCTATAGGAAAAAACATTCGAGTAGTATGGGGTGGGAGTGTTAGAGAAGATGCAATGTATGCACCACATTACTTAGGCACCAATAAAACCGATTACTTTGATTTGCAGCGGGTATTTGGGCATGCCGAGTGGCGTGCACATGAAAAGCTGTTATTCAACGTAGGCGCTATGGTTGAACATAACGATTTCACCGGGACGGATATTTCACCTCGTGCTAGTATTAACTTTAAACTTAAGCCAAATCATACTATTCGGTTAGGGGTTTCCAGTGCTTTGCGTACGCCTAATTACACAGAAGAAAAATTTAATCGTCGTGTAATTGCACCCACGCTAAATCCGAACATATCATTGTTGGCACAATTCAATGGGGATAAAGGGAATGTCCGTCCGGAACATATTGTTTCCAGGGAGATTGGTTATTTAGGCAAAGTTGGGCGCTTAAGTGTTGATACTAGATTGTTCCATGACAGTATTACCGATGTTATTCGAAATAGAGAGCGTGATGATTTTGTTACGCCTCCAGGCCTATTCTTGGTCAATCCAGATGATGTACAGAATGGCCTCAATGACGGTAGTGCTACCGTCAATGGTTTCGAAACACAGTTTAAATGGCAACTGGCAAGAAAAACTAATGTATTGCTTAACTATGCCTATGTAAAAATCCGTGAAACTCAAGATGGTCTTGTGCGTAATTTTATTAACTCTATGCCACGTAATACCATCAGTGCCTTGATTACGCATCAGTTTGATAATCGTTGGGATGCTAGTTTTGCTTATTATCAAACTAGCAAAACCACTCTTTTAGGGGATGGTGATCCTGTGGATTTAATAAGAAAATCAGATGTTCGTGTCGCGCGCAAATTTAACAGCGGACGATGGAACGGGGAAGTTTCTGCCGTAGTCGAAAATGTATTCAACGAGCATTATCAAGAGTTCGCTGATTACAATACCTTAAAAAGACGTGCACGGATTAATGTAAGTTTGGATTTTTAATTGTCTTATTTTTTGTTATTAGGTTTCTCATGGTCTTAGATCTCTCATTGTTTTGAATTTCAGCAGGAATATTTTAAGTAATAATTTTGTTCAGTAATAGGCATAAAAAATCATATTTAATGAATAAGTTGGCGTGTTTTGCGCTAATGCTAGGACTTTTCGGTCCTTTTTTAGCACAAGCCTACAATGGCGTTACCATTGTCATGAGCTCTCCTACGACTGCAAATCAAGAGTTTGTTAAAAACTTCAAAGATGAGCTAGTTAGAATGAGTACGGTGAATCTTAGAGTTAAGGTGATCGATCTGCAAGATTCAGAAAAACTGGTGGTAGCAGAAAACAGCGAACTGGTCGTTGCTTTAGGTGTAAAAGCGCTTGAAGCAGCAAGTAAATTAAAACACACCACGCCTGTAATGGGTATTTTTACACCACTACCGACGTTTAATAGTTTGTTATTAACGAGTCGACGAGATTTAGGAAATTTTACTGCAATTGTATTAGATCAGCCTTACTTACGACAGATGTCGCTCATTAGAACTGTTTTGCCTGATGCTAGAAGCATTGGTATTTTGTTGGGACCAACCTCTTCTCAATACAATGAGCTTTTGAAAGACGAGGCTGAAAAAAATACATTAAGCGTCTCAGAAGAAAATATCTACCAAGAGTCTGATTTAATCCCTAAATTACAAAAAACATTGGAGGCAACCGATGCCTTAATGGCAATTCCGGATCCATTGGTTTATAGTCGTGAAACAGCCCAACCCATCTTATTAACTAGCTATCGGCATTTAAAGCCTGTTTTTGGATATTCACAATCGTATGTTCGGGCCGGGGCTTTGGCTGCGGTGTATAGCAAGCCTAGTCAATTGGCTAGACAAGCAGCGGAAATAGCTGTTAGTTCGCAGCAGGCGCCTGGTCTTTTGCCGCCACCGCAAGCACCTAAATATTTTTCAATTATAGTGAATTACCAGGTAGGACGTTCTCTTAATATTCCGATTTTAGATGAAGATGCCCTTTACAAAAGAATGTTAGCGTTGGAGGCGATCCAAAAATGAAGAACATAGGTATCAAATCTCGAGTAATATTTTTAGGCACCATCCCAGCATTGCTGTTCGCAATTATTTTAGCTGGGTACGCCATCTCCAATGTTTTCGGTGTTTTAAATCAATCCCTATACGACCGCGGTCGAATCATCGCGTCTCAGCTCGCACCTGCGGCTGAATACGGGGTTATTTCTGGCAACAAACAAATACTGCAAAGACTGGTACAAGAAGCACTTTCAAATGAACAAGATTTGAGAACAGTGCTAGTAGTAGATAATCTCGGTCAAGTATTGGCATTGAGTGGTCCAGCGCTAACGACTAAGCTGATTGATGAAATCAATAAGAGTAATGCACAAGCATTTAATTTGAAAAATAGTACTATTTTTACTTCACCAATTTACCGAAGCTTGGTTGAAATTGATGATTTTACGAGTTATGGCAGTGAGCCAAGTAATAAAAGCGGATTGTCGCAGTTAAAAATTGGTCAGGTATATGTAGAGCTTAGCAATCAAACCTTGCTAAATCTTAAGCAGGATTTAATCATTAAAATCATCATGATAGGCTTGTTCGGTTTAATCCTGAGTGCATTGATTGCTTGGTGGATTGGCAGGAATATCACTAAACCTATTCAAGAGATTGCTTCTGCAGTGAATAAAGTAGGTGATGGGATGCTTGCACAAACCATTATTGAAAATTCCAGTGGCGAATTAAAAACCTTGCAGCGAGGCTTTAACTTGATGTCATCTAGCTTAAAACAAGCTTACGATGTGATGCAAGATAGAATCAATGATGCTACCAGCATGCTGCGGCACCAAGCGCAACATGATGATTTAACCGGTTTAATTAACCGCCGTGAATTTGAAGTAAGGTTGCAGCGTAGTCTGAAATCTGCACATGAAAATAATGTGCAGCATGTGTTTTGCTATTTAGATTTAGATCAATTTAAATTGGTCAATGATACGTGTGGACATG
>JBDSHU010000037.1:0-7665 GCA_039918335.1 Methylotenera sp.
CTAGGCGGCCGTAAGCGTTTGGAAACTAAGGGTCACAAGATGTTTGCCTTGTGTGAATTTGAAGGGGATTAGAGTTTAAGAGATAAGCTAAATTCTTAATCGACAATATCAATTAATATTATGCCAGTCACTGAAATTAATCATATTAACCTACGCGCGAACCGTGACATGATGCATGTGTTGCGCGATTTCTATTGCGACATTGTCGGTCTCAAGGTGGGGCCTCGCGTAGCTACGACGAGTTATGGTTTTTGGTTGTATATTGGCGATAACGATGTAGTGCATATTGCTGAATACAATAAAGGTGTTGGTGCGCCAGATTTGCATGTCAATGGTACTTATGATCACGTATCGTTTACGTGTACTGATATGTCGGTGATGGAGGCGCATTTGCAAACGCACCAAATGCCTTACACTACACGCGTGCTTAATAACGGCGTAAAGCAAATTAACTTTAAAGATCCCGCAGGCAATGGCATTGAGCTTAATTTTAACCCGCCACACTTTTAATCTGCGCTTAATCTGTTCCAAGTTTAATTAGTTTCGCTTTTGAATCTACCCGTGTGACTGCTGTCACATAACATATGAATTAAATGTCATAAAATGTAGTTGTTTTATCAAAACGTTTTCGGGACTGTTATTGAAGACGTTAAGCGGATCATTCTGTGACAATGTGGGTTTGGGGAACACTTAAAAATGAAACAATTTACCAATCATCAATTTTTGCTGAAACTGTTAATGGGTTTTAGTTTTGCGCTTGCGTTGTCTGCGCAAGCATGGGCAGAGCCTAATCCTAAATTATGGCCTGTAGTGAAAGAGGCATTTTTTGCGAATCGTGAAATCACAGAAGTAGATTTCATGAAAATTGACGCACCACGCCGCGCTGAAAGCGGCGCACAAGTCCCTGTGACTTACAGTATTGATAACGTTGCAGCTAATGGCGTAGTCATCAAAAAACTTTATGCAATCGTTGATGCTAACCCGATTCCATTAGCTGCAACTTATCATTTAACTGATATGTTAGGTAATTTTCAGCTATCTACCCGTATCCGTTTTGAAACCGATGCTTTCGTCCGTTTAGTGGGTGAAACAGCTGACGGTAAACTTTACATGGCGTCGCGTCCGATTCGTGCAGCGGGCGGCTGCGGCGGTACGGTAGATGGTGATGATGCGGCAATTCGTGCGGCGGCTGGAAAAATTAAATTAAGGGTAGAAGAACCAGTTAAAATCGGTAGCGCTGCGTCAACAGTTTTTAATATTAGACATCCGATGCGCACTGGTTTGCAGCGCGATTTAGTTTCACAAGGCTATGTACCGGCTTTTTATATTAACAAGACATCTTTTACTTACAATGGTAAACCGGTGATGACGGTGGATGTTGGCGTAGGGACAAGTGAAGACCCTTATATGAAGTTTAATTTCACGCCAGATGCACCTGGAAAATTAGAAGTAGTGGCCACTGATAATGAAGGTAAAACCTTTACTGAGCAAGTAGAAGTGAAAAGCTAATTATTCACTTACGACCTAAAAAGGCCTCCATTGGAGGCCTTTTCTTTTACTGCATTTCATATGGCCAAACTTTGATTAACAAGTGCTAGAATCACTTTAGACTTTTATTGAAAATAATAGATTGCAATTTTGAGAGGCTAGCAATGAAAAGCTATCGTAAAGAATTATGGTTTAACCCACCAACTCGCGTTGCTTTTATACGTATTACTGAGCAGGTGAATGAGTGTTTGCGTGAAAGCGGAGTGAAGGAAGGCTTTGTGCTAGTGAATGCCATGCACATTACCGCTAGCGTGTTTATTAATGATGACGAACGTGGTTTGCATCACGATTACACACAATGGCTAGAGCGCTTAGCGCCACATGAACCAGTAAGTAGTTATCGTCATAATGACACGGGCGAAGATAATGCCGATGCGCATATGAAGCGTCAAGTCATGGGGCGTGAAGTGGTGGTTGCGATCACTGAAGGTCGGCTAGATTTTGGGCCGTGGGAACAGATTTTTTACGGCGAGTTTGACGGCAGGCGAAAAAAACGGGTACTGGTTAAGATTATTGGCGAATAGATTAACTATTTATATAATTAACAAGGAAGCATTTGCTTCCTTGTTAATTTAAAACGCAAGTTGGTGACATTTAAAATAAGTCCAATTGGGTGAGTGCAAGTATTAACCAAAAGGGCTTTCAGAATCCCAGTCTGGGTTAAAGCGTGCCCAGCCATTTTTACCCTTTGATTTGGCAGCATACATCGCACTATCCGCATGATTGATTAATATATCTTCATTTTCTCCATCTTGAGGATAAATTGAAATACCGATGCTCGCTGAAATATTTACTGTATTTTCCTCGAAAATAAAAGGCTGATTAAGCGTTTGTAAGATTTTATCTGCAACCTTCTCAACGTAAGTTGGGCTTTCAAATCCTGTAACAATAATGATGAATTCATCACCGCCCAGCCTTGCAAAAACGTCTGACTCCCGAATACATTGACTCACCCGGTTGGAAACCTCAATTAACAACTTGTCACCAGTATGATGCCCATATTGGTCATTCACCGATTTAAAGCCATCCAGATCAAAGAACATTAGCGCAAACATGGCATTTGCACGGGACATTCTTTTGATTTCTGAATCAAGATGATCAAAAAACATTCTTCTGTTGGGTAAACCAGTTAGAGCGTCAAAATTGGCTTGTTTCCAGATGATCTCTTCAGACTTTTTGAGCTCTGTAATATCACTATGGGTCCCAACCATGCGTTGTGCGGTGTTATCTTTATTCCACTCCACTCCACTACCATGCCCCGCGCTAACACCCATTTCCAACTTTTATCTTTACACAGCAGTCGATACTCTACTGCGTATATATCACTTTTTTTGTGAATACAATTATTAAGCGCTTGCAAGAATTTAAGTAAGTCGTCTTTGTGAATAAGAGAAATCCATGTTGAATAGTTATTGGTGAGTTTATGGCCACCATAACCCAGCATATCTTTCCATTTTTTAGAAAAAAATGCTTTTTTGGTATTGATATTCAAATCCCAAACACCATCACCGGCGCCTTCTAACGCAAACTTCCAGCGTTGCTCACTTTCAAGAAGTGCAGCGTTAATGAAATCCAGCTCATTAATAAGTTTACTCAATTTGTTGCGTTCAGCCCGAAGTTCTAATAATTTCATCGCCTGATTGGCCAGCATCTTTAAGGTATTCAGTTGCCGCTCGTCAAATGTTCGGGGCATTTGATCCATAATGCAAAAAGTGCCAATCCCGAGGTTGTCTGAATTTAAAAGAGGAACGCCAGCATAAAAGCGGAGATATGGTTCGCTTTGTACGAGTGGATTCTCTGCGAACCTATCGTCTTGCAAAGTATTTTCTACCACAAGTGGGGAATTAAGTTCTATTGTATGGGTGCAAAATGAGATGTCCCTGCTGGTTTCTTTGACTAAAAGACCAACTGCAGCTTTAAACCATTGTCGATGCTCATCCACAATCGTTACCGTTGCTATCGGTACCTGAAATATCATAGCCGCCAGCTTGACTAAATCATCAAAATCAGTCTCCTGGGCACTATCCAGAATTTCGTAGCTTTCTACCGCCAGCAGTCGATTTGCCTCTTGGTCATTAGAATCCATAAGCTAACACCTTATTTTTAAAGCTAAATTATGTAATACCAGAATACAGCACCAAAGTAGATTTTAATATACGAATTATTACAGAAGGTTATTGGCGTTTTAAAGTAATGAGAGATGGAAAAACAACAACAAGTCTTGTTGTCATAATGGCAGATAGTTTATAGAGAGTGTGTTCGTTAGCACGCTTAGTAGTGCATAAATAAAAATTCATAATAATTACAATTGATTAGAAATGAATGTTTGTTGACTTGACAAATGATAATTGTTATCATTTGCATTCATAAATAAGCCTGCTAGATAAATCTTTAGGGTAATTTTACTATGCTAAACAATGCAACTGCAAAAATTGGTAAATCTGACACTAAAAATCTAGGAGTAGTGGGTAGTAGATCCATTACTAGTGAGGCGCTGTTTGCAGGGCAACGGGAGTTGCTCATAGAGCATGCCGGTGTTGCATATCGACTGCGCCTGACTAATCAGGGAAAGTTAATTTTAACCAAGTAATCGAATCGCCTCCGTGTTAAAGATTACGGGACTAAAGATTAAATGATGGGAGAGCCAAATGAAGCCTAACTTGAAGTTAGTAAATAATATGGATACCGCTGAACTACTGTTCAATCCATCCTCTATTCAGGCGTTAATACCTAAAGGTAATATTCAGTTATTAAAGCCAAGTAAGCAAAAGTCATCGTATGCGTTACTCGTTTTGGTGATTGTGGCGCATATTGCGGGATTGGCTTGGATGGCCAATGCTAAGCCCACCCTGCCTGCTATTAAAGAGGCGTTGCCACCCATGATGGTCAGTTTGGTAGCTAGCCCTGCACCAGAGCCAGAACTAGTACCACTGGTGCCTGCACCGCCCCAACCAGTGGTTAAGAAAGAAAAACCTATCGTTAAGAAAAAAGAGCCATCACCGGAGCCTGTGGCTAAAGAACCTGAAGCCGCACAACCGGTAGTGACGGAAGCGCCACCTACACCCGCCACTCCAGTAGTCGTAGCAAAAGCGCCCGAGGTGATTGAGGCGCCGCAACCAGTCGTTGAGCAAGAGCCGGTGATTGAACCGCCGCGTTTTGGCGCAGCTTATTTGCATAATCCAGCACCGGATTATCCGAAGCTTTCACGTCGTTTAGGTGAGCAAGGGCGTGTGTTACTCCGCGTGTTAGTTTCTACAGGCGGTACCGCAGAAAGTGTTCAGGTAGAAAATAGTAGCGGCTCGAGCAAGCTGGATCAAGCGGCTATACAGGCCGTCAAAAAATGGACTTTTATCCCGGCAAAACAAAGCAGCAAGGCGATAAGTGCTTATGTGCTGGTGCCGGTGAAGTTTTCACTAGAAAGTTGAATTGTAGAAAGCTGAATTTAAGCTTCTTTAGAAATAGATATTATTGATTTGATTATTTAAGGAATTATTAAAAATGCAAAACGGCTATGAGTTTAATAGTTTGGAGTTTATAACGGCAGGCGGACCAATATCAATGGCAGTCGCCCTTATTCTATTGGTTATGTCAGTGGCTAGCTGGTATTTGATCGTGACTAAAAGCATTCAAGCATGGCGTATGCGCAGTGCTTTTAGCGCCTATGCACAAAAATTTTGGAGCGCATCAAGTCTAGCGGTAGCCATTAAGCAAAACGATAATATTGCATTAGCTAATTTAGCCAAGCAATCTATCGCAGCGACTGAGCATCATCAACTACATGCAGCTAAAAATGCTGGAATTACAGCGACAGATACTATTTCAAAGGATGAATTTATAGCACGTGCCATGAATCGCAGTATCAGCGAAGAAAGTGCGAAATTAGAAAACGGTTTAACCGTGTTAGCGTCAGTAGGTAGTGTGTCACCGTTTGTGGGTTTATTCGGTACGGTGTGGGGTATTTACCATGCGCTTGCTAGCATTAGCCAAAGCGGTCAGGCGACTTTAGATAAAGTAGCAGGGCCTGTCGGTGAGGCCTTGATTATGACAGCGCTTGGTTTGGCTGTGGCGATTCCGGCAGTGTTGGCTTACAACGCATTAGTGCGTAGCAACCGCGTTTTAATCAGTCAAATCGAGCACTTCGGCTATGAATTGCATACTTTACTCATGACGGGTGCAGTCATCAACGTAAGACATGAATCAGCAGAGCCTGTAAAGACGCGCACGCAAAAAGAGGGCATACACGCCGTTGAGGTGCCAGCATGATTGGGTCAGGTCATGGCGTAGGCGTCACCAACCATGCGGCGCCGATGTCTGAAATAAACACTACGCCGCTAGTGGATGTGATGCTAGTGCTACTTGTAATTTTTATTATCACCGCGCCGTTGCTTACACACGCGGTAAAGATTGATTTGCCGCAAGCCAGCAGTCAGCCCTTACCTGAAAAACCGGAAGTGATTTCAGTAGCGATTGATGCATCAGGAAAAATGTACTGGAATGATGTGCCTATGGTGCAGGGCGAGCTCAAAGTAAAGCTCCAGCAAATCGCAAACCAAAAACCGCAGCCAGAACTTAATATTCGCGCAGATAAAGAAACGCGTTATCAAATTTTGGCAGAAGTGATGGCCGATGCGCAAAACGCTGGCGTAACCAAGTTAGGTTTTGTAAGTGAACCCGTAAAATAGGTGAACCCGTAAATTGGTATGACCCAATAGGTGAGCAGCATGTAAAGAATGTTCACCTATGTAATGATTGTTTAAGTAATCATTAGCTAGCCCAACCATACATTAGTTGGGCTTTTTTATGAGTGCTATATTGTAAAACTATTATTGATAACGCAATGCTTCAATCGGATTAAGCATGGCAGCTTTGCGTGCAGGGTAAAACCCAAAAAATACACCGATACTGGCGGCCACGCCAAAGGCAATGGCGACAGAATTAGTTGAAACGATGACTTCAGCTTTTGTAATGATACTGACGGCAATGGCTCCGCCCACACCGATGGCGATGCCGATCAGGCAGCCGATGATAGAAATCACGATCGCTTCCAGCAAGAACTGCAGCAAAATATCGCGCTGACGTGCGCCAATGGCCATGCGGATGCCAATCTCACGGGTTCGCTCAGTTACTGACACAAGCATGATATTCATGATGCCGATACCGCCGACCAGTAAGGAAACCGAAGCGATAGCGCCTAATAATAGTGACATTGTGCGAGTGGTTTCAGCAGCTGAATTGGCAATTGCGGTGAGATTACGCACGGAAAAATCGCTATCTGCGCCTTCACGAATGTTATGGCGTTGATTAAGCAGGCTATTGATACCTTCTTCAACCATCGTCATGGCTTTGTCGGATTCAGCTTGCACGATGATTTGCCGCACACTCCCAGGCAATTGGTTGCCGAACAGTTTACGTTGTGCAGTGGTCAGCGGAACGATGATCGTATCATCCTGATCGCGCCCATCCAGTGTCTGTCCTTTGTTATCTAGCACGCCTAAAATCACAAAAGGGCTTTGTTTGATGCGTATCGTTTTTCCGACTGGGTCAATGTCTTCACCGAAGATATTATCTGCAACCGTTTTGCCTATCAACGCAACGCGGGTAGCTGAACGAATGTCCGAATCTGAGAAAGCATAACCATCGGTGAGAGGCCATAAACGTACATCTAGGTAACTTGGTGTCGTACCGATGATATCTGTATTCCAGTTATTACTGCCAAACACGATCTGTGCCTTACCCATGGTAACTGGCGCTACACCTATCACGCCATCCAATTCGGCGACTGCATTTGCATCCTTAATATTGAGCGAAGGTGCATTACCAGTGGCAGCCCTAGCGCCCCCGGCATTCGGCGGCCCTGATAACACCACAAAGAGGTTACTGCCCATCGCATTGATGGAACGTTTGACCGATGCTTCTGCACCTTGACCAATCGCCATCATCAATACCACCGCACTCACGCCGATCACCATGCCCAGCATGGTAAGAAAAGTACGCAAGCGATTGGCACCCATGGCGTGCCATGCTTCACCCAGCATCGCGCTAAACATGCTGAGACCTTCGCAAAACTACTGCGCTCGATAATACTTCGTTAAAAATCAGCTCAAAATCCTCACATAT
>JBDSHU010000038.1:0-2641 GCA_039918335.1 Methylotenera sp.
GTGTACATAACCTTCAATATCACCTACAGCAACTAAACTACCCATTGGCACCGGCGCACTCAGGCGGCGGTTTTTGAGCGCCGCTTGTCGCCAAAAAGTTTTGCCAGTGGTGTAATCAAGCGCATATACGGAACCAAGTGCGTGAGATACAAAAATGCGGCCATCTTCTACGTTCAAACCAGTCAAACTTGAAATATCACGATTCCAAACCACCCGGCCAGTTAATCTATCTACGGCTGCGATTCTGCCTTGGTATGCTACTGCATAAACGAGCGGGCCATCTACCACGGGCAAGCTAGTAATATCTGCGATCCGCTCAATTTCAGTGACACCTTTAGGCTGTGCTACAGAAGCTTCCCAGAGCACTTTACCATTATCAGCACGTACGGCGACCAACTTACCGCCTGCAAAACCAGCATAAACTGCACCGCTATCAACCACCACACCAGCACTACTGCGTAAAGTGAGTGATGGACTACTGCGGTCATACACCCATTTGCGGCTACCATCATTAGCATTAATGCCATAAATTCTGCTATCGCCCGTACGAACAATCACCGTACCATCAAAATATTTTGGTGCGCTTAATACCTCACTGCTGAGCTTAGATTTCCATTGGAGTTTACCTAAAATATCATAAGCATACACCGCACCTGCCTGTGTCCCAACCAAGACTAAGCTGCCGCCAACACCAACACCGCCAGAAATCTTCTCACCAGTCTTCACACGCCAGGCTTGTGCACCATTGGTTACATCAAGCTTGACTACTTCGCCTTCGGCGCTTGCAGCATAAGCATAGCCTGCTTCAATCACAGGGGTAAATTCAAAATCTTCAGATGTACCAACTTTAGCGCTCCATAGCACCTTAGTTACAGCCGTTTCTTTAAGCTCAGTTAATGGTTCAGGTGGGTCAGCAGGCTCTGCACCAAAAACTTTATCAGAAACACTCGTTTTAATATCTGTAATTGTGCTGCAGGCCGTCAGCACTAGCATGCTAAATAGCGCAATAAGACTCAATGGTGCTTTAATAAATTTATGTAACAACAATCTGTACCCCTGCCTGAATAGATGATGCAAAGAATAACTAATGCTTTTATTAACCTAGTGCTTCAAGTTTTTGCTGTGTAATCGTACGATATTTGCCTTTAGGATCTAACTTTAGCAATGCCTCTTCGTAAGCTTTTTTCGCCTCTGCATTTTTCCCTTGGCCTACTAAAACATCGCCTTTAAGGTCTGAAAATAAACCATCAAAACCAGCATCGTGAGGTGCATTAAGTAATTTTAACGCTGCATCGAAATCTTTCTCTTCAGCTAGGATGTTGGCTAATTGCAAACTTGCCAAAGCACTTACCGATGTTTCTTTTGCATTTTTGATCGCCCAATCTAACTGTGCTTTTGCACTTTTAGCATCGTTAGCCAGGTAATTCTCTTTTGCGGCAAATAAAGCTGCACGGCCTGCATAGGGCGTACTACTAAACTTATCCATTAAAACAGCAGACTTCGCTTGAATCGACTTCAAGTCTTTTTCATCTGTCACCAATAGCTCTTGATACTGCGTCGAAGCTTCTACTGATTGTTTATTTTGATAGTATTTCCAGCCTTGAAATGCAGCATAGGCGACAACTGCAGCTAGCAATAAACTACTACCCATCGCGCCATAGCGTTTCCACCAAGCTTTAAATTCATCTAACTGCTCTTGTTCTTCTAAATCATATGCCATTGCTTATCCTAATCTTTTTCTAAAGCTAATAAATCAAGTCTAATAAACATGCTCTTTTATAAAAAAGCGCTTTCACTACAAAATTATGCATTAACCACTTTTTTACCTGGAATTGCATCTAATAAATTACGCGTATATTCATGTTGCGGTTGCTGATAAATATCCACCACAGCGCCCTGTTCTACTATTTTGCCTTGATGCATCACCACAATATCATCGGCAATGTACCGTACCACGCGTAAATCATGGCTGATAAACAAATAACTTAACGTCATTTCCGCTTGCAATTCTTTAAGCAACAATAATATCTGCGCTTGTATCGATACATCTAACGCTGACACTGGTTCGTCGCATACTACTACTTTAGGCTCCAGCACCAGCGCGCGTGCAATACCAATACGTTGCCTTTGTCCGCCTGAAAACTCATGCGGATATTTTTGCATATCCGCTTCAGTCAAACCAACGCGTTTTAGCATCGCGATTACTTTTTGCTGTTGCTCGGCACTATTACCCAAACCATGAATCAGCAGACCCTCACCAACAATTTCACCTACACGCATACGTGGATTCAACGATGCAAACGGATCTTGAAACACCATTTGCAGGTTTTTACGCACCGCTCTTAACGCTGTGCCATCGAGTTTTGCTAAATCTTGTCCAGCAAACAGCACTTCACCGCTATCCAAGGGTTGCAATTGTAACAGACAACGCGCCAACGTGGATTTACCGCTGCCAGATTCACCCACCACCGCCAGTGTACTGCCTTCACGCAGACTAACACTGACATTATCTAAAGCTTTTATTAATGTTGTACCGAAGCCAAATTTACCGCTGCGCTGTTTATAGGTTTTAACCAGATTTTTTGCAACTAGAATAGGTTCTGTCATAGTAGTATTCCAGCACTTTTACCAGCAGGCTGAT
>JBDSHU010000039.1:0-5328 GCA_039918335.1 Methylotenera sp.
AGGCAACCAGCATGAGCAATGAGCCCAACAAGGTATACAAGAAGAATTTAATCGTTGCGTAAACTCTATTCGGACCGCCCCAAATACCAATTACCAAGAACATTGGAATGAGCATCGCTTCCCAAAACACATAATACAAAATTGCATCCAGTGCACTAAACACGCCTATCATCAAGCCGCTCATAATCAGGAAGCATGCCATGTATTGCGCTACACGCTTTTCAATGACTTCCCATGCGGAAATAATCACAATCACCGTGGTAAAACTGGTAAGCAATATCAGCGGGATGGCGATACCATCAACGCCTAAATGATAATTGATGTTAAATGCCGGAATCCAGCGAAAGCCTTCCTGAAATTGAAAACCACCATCAGCAAAGTTAAAGTGCGTGTAAAGCGGTATTGTGACCAAAAAGCTGATGATGCTACCCACAAGCGCTAACCAGCGCGTGTTATTAGGTTTGCTTTCATTAGAAGTAGCTAATACAACAAGGCCCGCCAGCACAGGCACCCAGATAGCAAAACTTAAAATATGCTGGATAAAGTAATCAACCATTTTCTTTTTTATACTTTACTTAAAATTTGAACGAATAGAACGAAAGCATGAAAAACACGCCAATAATCATGGCGAACGCATAGTGATAAATAAGTCCCGTTTGTAACTTACGTACCACGCCTGAGAACTTACCGATTAAATTAGCCGTACCGTTGACCATTGCACCGTCGATGATTTTAACGTCGCCAATTTGCCATAGTTTGCCACCTACAAAACGTGCACCCGCAGCGAACACACGTTCGTTAAAAGCATCAAAACCATATTTATTTTCAAGAATCTGGTGAATAGCTGAAAACTTGGTTTGAATCTTAGCTGGAATATCAGGACGTTTCATATAGAAGAACCATGCCAAGCCTACGCCAGAGGCTGCCAGTGCAAACGGTAGCGACATTAAACCATGCAATGCCATCCCTGCTGCTGAATGATAGATAGTATGCCAGTGATGCGTTAACTCATGCATGGCTGGATGCGCTGCAGAATCTACAAAAATAACGCCCTTAAAGAAACTACCGTAGAGCATAGGCTCGATTGCAAAATAGCCAATCAATAGCGACGGTATGGCTAATAAGATTAGCGGCAGCTTAATCACCCACCCTGGTTCATGCGGGTCATCTGTAGGACTTAATCCATGATGATCTACATGATTATCATGTGAGGCAGCATCTGTATCCTCATGGGCTGCATGAGTAGGTACATGATTGCCATGATGCGGAGTACGCCACTTTTCAGCGCCATGAAACACCAAAAAGTACATACGGAAACTATAGAACGCGGTAACGAATACACCGACCAAAACGGCAAAATAGGCAAAACCACTACCAGTAATGGTTGAAGCTTTTGCTGCTTCGATAATGCTATCCTTTGAATAAAAACCTGATAGAAATGGCGTGCCTATTAGCGCTAAAGAACCGATTAACGAAGTAATCCAAGTGACTGGCATATACTTTTTAAGGTTACCCATATTACGAATATCTTGGTCATGGTGCATGCCCATAATCACTGCACCTGCGCCTAAAAACAACAGGGCTTTAAAAAACGCATGCGTCATTAGGTGAAAAATGGCGACTGAATAAGCTGAAGCACCTAATGCAACCGTCATATAACCTAGTTGCGAAAGCGTGGAATAGGCAACCACACGCTTAATATCGTTCTGGATAATACCCAGGAATCCCATAAACAAGGCGGTGATACTGCCGATAATCATGACAAAGGATAGTGCCGTAGAAGACAGCTCAAATAATGGCGACATACGTGCCACCATGAAAATACCTGCTGTCACCATGGTTGCAGCATGAATCAATGCGGAAATCGGCGTTGGACCTTCCATGGAGTCTGGTAGCCACACATGCAAAGGCACTTGTGCAGACTTACCCATTGCACCGATGAATAATAAAATACAAGTCACTGTCATCAGTGACCAGGATGCGTTGCCGATTAAAGTGATTTTCTCATCCGCCATTTGTGGCGCGACTGAAAACACGGCGGCGTAGTCTAAGCTGCCAAAGTGGAAAAGCACCAAGCCGATGCCAAGTAAAAAGCCAAAATCGCCGACTCGGTTGACTAAAAATGCTTTTAAATTAGCATAAATAGCCGTTGGTCTTGTATACCAAAAACCAATCAGTAAATAAGAAACTAAACCGACGGCTTCCCAACCAAAGAACAATTGCATGAAGTTGTTGCTCATTACCAGCATCAACATGGAGAAGGTAAACAATGAAATATAACTGAAGAAACGTTCGTAGCCTTTATCTTCTGCCATATAGCCTATGGTATAGATATGCACCATGAGCGAAACGAATGTGACCACAACCATCATCATGGCTGACAGCCTATCTATTAAAAAACCAACCTCAAACGAGACATTGCCGCTTTTCAACCAGGTATAAACCGTGTCGTTGTATACATGGCCTAAAAGTGCATCTTTAAGCACATATACAGACAAAGCAAAAGAAGCACCAACCCCTAATATGGTGATGATATGTGCTGCTGCGCGTGGTAACTGTTTGCCAAAGAGGCCTATGATAATTGCGGCTATTAAAGGCAATAAAGGGATAGCCAAGTAAATTTGTTGCATCGTCATTGCTTGTATCTATCCTTTTAAGCGATCTAAATCGTCAACGTTGATGGTGCGTAAGTTTCTGAATAACACCACCAAAATAGCTAGCCCAATGGCCGACTCTGCTGCTGCAACTGTCAGTATAAAAAACACGAATACTTGACCGGTGATATCATTTAAGTAATGCGAGAATGCAATGAAATTAAGGTTAACGGCCAATAGCATAAGCTCAATAGCCATTAACAAAATGATGACATTTTTACGATTTAAAAAGATACCAACTACGCTCACTGCGAATAATAATGCGCCTAAGATAAGATAATGAGATAGGCCAACCATTATTTAGTCTCCCGTAATTGTTTTGAGGCTGCGCTAGGCTCTGATGTTTGGTTAGGTTGACTATCGTCAGATAACGGTTCTACTACTGAATCCATTTTCACGATACGTATTCTGTCTTCTTTTCTCACAAGCACTTGCTTGGCAGGATCCATAGATTTGCTGTCTTTACGATCTCTTAATGTCAGTGCAATCGCCGCGATAATCGCCACTAATAAAACGACTGAGGCCAATTCAAACGGCAATAAGTAATCGGTATAAAGCACACGGCCTAATTCGGCGGTATTGCTGTAATTTGCAGGATGGCTAGGTGGCGCCAGTACTTTATCTGCGCCAAAGTTACGTACACCGACGATCATCCCCATTTCTATCGCCATCAAGCCGCCGACCGGCAGGGCAACAGGCAGGGCATTCCAGAACCCTTCGCGCAGCTTATCCAGGTTGATGTCTAGCATCATCACCACAAACAAGAACAGCACCATTACGGCGCCCACATATACCAACACCAGTGCTATCGCTAAGAACTCTGCTTCTAACAATAGCCAAATACCTGCCGCCGTAAAAAATGCCAGCACTAAATACAGTGCAGCATAGACAGGATTACGGGTAGTAATCACATTTAATGCGGCAAATAGCAGTATGGCTGCTAGTGTATAAAAAACGATATCTTGAAAATGTAAGCCAAAAAAGGTCATGTCATTCTAATTATTATAATAGTTGGGTTTTATATCTAAAGGCTTGCTTATCGGAATGCTTTATCTATTGCCCGGTCAGCGGCAATTTGTTTTTCATGTTTATCCCCTACTGCCAGCAACATTTCTTTGGTGTAGATTAAATCTCCACGCTGCTCACCGTGATAGTCAAAAATACGGGTTTCAACGATCGAATCTACTGGACACGACTCTTCGCACATTCCGCAGAAAATACATTTGGTTAGATCAATATCGTAACGCGTGGTACGACGTGTATTATCTTCACGCTGTTCAGATTCAATGGTAATGGCTAACGCAGGACATACTGCCTCACATAATTTACAAGCAATACAACGCTCTTCTCCATTTGGATAACGGCGTAAGGCATGCAAACCTCTAAAGCGTGGTGATTGCGGCGTGCTTTCTTCAGGATATTGCACGGTAATTTTAGGCGCAAAAAAGTAACGGCCTGTTAGCGCCATTCCTTTTAGCAGCTCTACCAGCATTAAACTGCTGAGCGTAGATTTAATCTTTGCAATCATAATAATTTTCGTCGTAATTTTTTATTCGAATGGAACATTAATGAAAGTAATGGGCCCACGGCGTTTGCATCATGCCGCCTACAAACACTATCCAAACAATAGTAATAGGAATAAATACTTTCCAACCTAAACGCATGATTTGGTCATATCGATAGCGCGGGAAAGTAGCCCTAAACCATAAAAAGAAGAATAACAAAAATCCGACTTTTGCGAGTAACCATAAGAAACTATCTGGGATAAACGGTACTGGTGATAACCAACCGCCCAGGAACATCAAGGCTGCTAGCATTGATACAAGAATCATATTAGCGTATTCGGCCAAGAAAAATACTGCAAAGGCCATTCCGGAATATTCCACATGGAAACCCGCAACAATCTCTGACTCACCTTCAGCTACGTCGAACGGTGCGCGGTTAGTTTCTGCCACAGCGCTAATGAAATATACAATAAATAAGGGAAACAACGGTAAGAAATACCAGTGCCAAAAACCACCCGCTTGGCCCATCACAATTTTGCCCAGATTCAACGAGTTGGCGCACATCAGTACGCCTACTAAAGCAAAACCCATGGCAATTTCATAAGACACGATTTGTGCGGCAGAACGTAATGCACCTAAAAAAGCATATTTAGAGTTAGATGCCCAACCTGCAATAATCACGCCATACACGGCCACCGATGTCATGGCTAATATATACAATAGCCCTGCATCTACATCGGCAAGCACCATTTCCATATCAAACGGTATCACCGCCCACGCGGCAAAAGCAGGTGCTATCGCCAATACTGGACCTAGTAAAAAAAGTGCTTTATTAGAAGCGGTAGGTAAAATTATCTCTTTGAACAATAACTTCAGGCCATCGGCAATTGGCTGCAATAAACCAAAATAGCCAACGCGATTCGGGCCAATACGCACTTGCATGTAACCGATGACTTTACGCTCAGCCAATGTGAGATAAGCCACAGCGCCCATCAGTGGCGCTACTATTGCCACGATCTTAATCAACGTCCAGCCGGTAATTTCTATGGCTGGCCAGTAACTACCAAATAAATTTGCTAACAATTCCATTAGGCACGCGCTTCCATGATGACGGGTTGATCAGTCTTAAGTTGCTCTGGGGAGAATTTTTCTACTGTAATATCGCCCAT
>JBDSHU010000040.1:0-4696 GCA_039918335.1 Methylotenera sp.
GCGCGCTATGCATTTGAATTCTGTGCGATAGAGTCATGCGGAAAATGTACGCCTTGCCGCATAGGTTCTGTACGCGGAGCTGAAGTGATGGATAAAATCATCGCCGGTAAAGACACGGTTAAAAATATTAAACTGGTGCGCGATTTAAGCGACACTATGTTAAATGGCTCGCTTTGTGCGCTGGGTGGCATGACGCCTTACCCGGTATTGAGTGCAATGAACCATTTTGCGGAAGATTTTGAATTGAAACAGTCTAAAGCTGCAGCTTAAGCGCAGCGTAAGAGAGCATACGATGGATGACATCAAATATAGTAATACGCATCATCAACATGAACATAGCCGCACTAATTATGATGACCAGCTAGACTACGGTACGCCTGCGAGTCAATCTGATACTCAAATTACGTTAACGATTGACGATAGGGAAATTACCGTACCAGAAGGTACATCTATCATGCGGGCTTCCATCATTGCGGGCATTAACGTGCCTAAGCTATGTGCCACTGATAGCTTAGAGCCGTTCGGTTCATGCCGTTTATGTGTAGTGGAAATTGAAGGGCGACGTGGCTATCCAGCTTCATGCACTACACCTGTAGCAGAAGGTCTAGTTGTCCATACGCAGACTTCCAAGTTAGCCGATATACGCCGTGGCACGATGGAGCTTTATATTTCAGACCATCCCTTAGATTGCCTGACTTGTGCAGCGAACGGTGATTGTGAGTTGCAAGACATGGCTGGCGCGGTTGGTCTGCGGGAAGTGCGTTATGGATACGAGGGTGAAAATCACCTCAAAGCCGAGAAAGACGAATCAAATCCCTATTTCACCTTTGACCCAAGTAAATGTATCGTCTGTTCACGTTGTGTGCGTGCATGCGAGGAAACACAAGGTACTTATGCTTTAACTATTTCAGGACGCGGTTTTGAATCGAAAGTCGCTTCAGGCATTAACAACTTTTTAGAGTCTGAATGTGTATCTTGCGGCGCCTGTGTACAGGCTTGCCCTACCGCGACATTGATGGAAAAAACCGTGATCGAGGCGGGAACCCCAGAACATAGCGTGACAACGACTTGCGCCTATTGTGGTGTCGGCTGTTCATTTGATGCCGAAATGAAAGGCGAAGAAGTGATTCGCATGGTGCCCAATAAAAATGGCGGCGCTAACCATGGTCACTCATGTGTAAAAGGTCGTTTTGCATGGGGCTACGCTACCCATAAAGATCGTATTACCACACCAATGATACGCACAAAGATTACTGACCCTTGGCAAGAAGTGAGTTGGGATGAAGCGATTAACTATGCGGCAGGTGAGATCAAGCGCATTCATGCTAAATATGGCAAAGATGCATTAGGCGGGATTACTTCATCGCGTTGTACTAATGAAGAAGTCTACGTTACGCAAAAACTGGTACGCGCGGTTTTTGGCAGTAATAACGTTGATACTTGCGCCCGTGTATGCCATTCACCTACGGGTTATGGATTAAAGCAAACGATTGGTGAGTCTGCCGGTACGCAGACATTTGACTCTGTCATGCAGTCGGATGTGATTTTAGTGATAGGCGCTAATCCAACTGATGGTCATCCTGTATTTGCTTCGCAAATGAAACGCCGATTACGTGAAGGTGCAAAGTTAATTATTGCAGATCCACGCGCGATCGATTTAGTTGATTCACCGCATGTTAAAGCAGACTATCACCTCAAATTGCAACCGGGCACTAATGTAGCGCTGATCTCAGCGTTAGCACACGTGGTTGTGACTGAGGGTTTGGTGAACGAGGCGTTTGTAAAAGAGCGTTGCGAGTGGGATTCATTTGTTGCATGGCGTGATTTTGTTGCACTTAAACAAAATTCGCCGGAAGTACTTGGTTTGGCAATTGGTGTGCCAGCAGAAGAATTACGTGCTGCCGCAAGGTTGTATGCGACTGGTGGCAATGCAGCGATTTATTATGGCTTAGGGGTAACTGAGCATAGCCAAGGTTCTACCATGGTGATGGGTATTGCCAACCTTGCCATGGCGACAGGCAATATTGGCCGTGAAGGGGTAGGTGTTAACCCATTGCGCGGACAAAATAATGTGCAGGGTTCATGCGACATGGGCTCTATGCCTCATGAGTTCCCAGGCTATCGTCACGTATCGGATGATGCGACACGTGCCTTATTTGAGGCAGCATGGGGCAGGCCACTCAGTAATGATCCAGGCTTACGTATTCCTAACATGCTGGATAATGCGATTGATGGTACGTTTAAAGCCTTATATTGCGTAGGGGAGGATATTGTGCAATCTGACCCAAATACGCAGCATGTAACGCATGCGCTGGAATCTATGGAATGTGTCATTGTACAAGATCTTTTCTTGAACGAAACAGCCATGTTTGCCCACGTATTTTTCCCAGGGGCATCATTCTTGGAAAAAAGCGGTACGTTTACCAATGCAGAGCGCCGCATTTCACCAGTGCGTCGGGTAATGACGCCGAAGAACGGCATGGAAGACTGGGAAGTTACGGCAGCATTATCCAAAGCTTTGGGATACCCAATGGATTACAAACACGCCTCGGATATCATGGATGAAGTGGCGAGACTCACACCAACCTTTAAGGGCGTGAGCTTTAAGAAATTAGATGAGTTAGGCAGTATTCAATGGCCTTGTAATGATGAGCAACCTAGTGGTACACCAACGATGCACATAGATGAATTTGTGCGAGGTAAAGGTAAGTTCTTTGTCACAGAGTACGTGCCCACCAGTGAAAAAGTCACGCCTAAATACCCATTGATTTTGACCACTGGTCGTATTCTTTCCCAATATAACGTTGGCGCGCAGACACGTCGTACCAAAAATGTGACATGGCACGCTGAGGATCTGGTAGAGATTCACCCGCACGATGCTGAAGAGCGCGGTATTAAAGAGCATGACTGGGTGGGCATTGCCAGCCGTGCAGGAGAAACTGTATTGCGCGCAAAAATCACTGAACGTGTGCAACCTGGCGTGATTTACACCACCTTCCACCATCCAGAATCAGGTGCAAATGTGATTACTACCGATAATTCAGATTGGGCGACAAACTGTCCTGAATTCAAAGTCACAGCGGTACAAGTGAATCGTGTTTCGCAACTTTCTGATTGGCAACAGCATTATCAAACGTTTAGTGAAGCGCAATTGGCATTTGCAGGTAGAGATACAGAGGCTGCAAAAGTAGAGTGATAGCCAGCAAGTTTGGTAAAGTTAATTTAATGCTGCCGACATGTTAATTTTAGATGCCTCTTTGAGTAGCTTTGATGTCAGTAGATGGCGTAACGGTGAACAGAAAAATATACAAGATCAATTGGCTGAAGAGGTGCCAGTTGCCTTGATATATAATGGCATTTCACATGCAGTGATGTTAGCGACACCTCAAGATTTGGAAGATTTTGCCTTAGGGTTTTCTTTATCTGAAGGTATTTTAAGTGATAAAAGCGGGTTGTATGGCATTGAAATTCGCGAGCAAGCAAATGGTATAGAGCTACATTGTGAAATAGCCAGTGAGCGCTTTGTTCAGTTAAAAGATCGACGTCGCACACTTGCGGGTAGAACTGGCTGCGGTTTATGTGGTTCGGAAAGTCTTGAGCAAGCCATGCGTTACCCGCAAAAATTAGAGACTCGAACAGTCTTTCACAAAAGCGCGATACAACACGGCTTGCAAACGATGCCGTTACAGCAAAAGTTGCAACAACAAACGGGCGCTACCCATGCATGTGCGTGGGTGCTGGAAGATGGCACTGTAGCGTTAGTACGTGAAGATGTAGGCAGGCACAATGCGCTAGATAAACTGATCGGCGCGATTGCAAAAAATAATAAAAAGCATGTCGGCTTCATCATTACCAGTAGCCGCGCCAGTTATGAAATGGTGCAAAAAACAGCCAGTGCAAGTATCAACATGTTAGTCGCGATCTCTGCGCCAACAGGTTTAGCAATTCGAGTTGCAGAGCAATGTGGTTTAACCCTGGTGGGATTTGCACGCGAAAATAGCTATGTCGTTTATTCGCATCCGGAAAATTTGGTAGCCTGACAATTTGGCAGTCTTGAACAGTTTTATTAAAAATAATCGCAATATATTAAGTTAGCAAAGAATAATTTACGTATGCAAATAGATCACTTAGTCTCGATGGCCAATCAAATTGGCGACTTTTTTAAATCCTCTCCCGATCAAGAGCAAGCAAAAAAAGACATTGCACATCATCTGGCCCGTTTTTGGGCGAGAAGTATGCGGCAGCAAATTTCGCGGTATGTGCAAGATAAAAATGGTGAAGGTCTTGATGTGATTGTGCGGGATGCGGTTAGAGAATATCTTGATATTGACGCCAACCTAGTTTTTGGCATCGGCCAATAGGCTAAATAATCTTTTGGTGCAATCTACGCATATTTAGCAAACGTTAGTAAATTGATGATTGCTGTAATTTTTTGATTATTTAATTGCTTAGCTTTTTACAAGTTGAAATAATCTAAAACTTTCTTTTCTATCAGCGGGGCGCTTGCCGCTCCAAATCAATGTCCATTCTGAGCCAGGCTGCATTTTGCCACTGCCTCTTTCATCTTGAATTAAATATAAATCACAATTTAGTTGCTGAGAAATTTCAAAAGGTCGTAGTTTGATATTTGTATAGTATTCAAATAGCATGCGTTGTGCCTGCCCCGCGTTCAGACTATTGATGCAGGTATATTGTT
>JBDSHU010000041.1:0-8849 GCA_039918335.1 Methylotenera sp.
TAGGTCCAACGCTGTATTACGGCGCAGGCGCAGGCGCAGAGCCAACCGCAAGTGCGGTAGTGGCAGATTTAATGGATGTAGCGCGTTTAAGTAGCGCGAGTGTAGCGCAACGTGTACCGTATTTAGGTTTCCAAGCAGGACAACTGAACGATTTACCGATTTTACCTATTAGTGAAATCAACAGCGCTTATTACTTGCGCTTACGTGCTTCTGATAAGCCTGGCGTGCTTGCTGGCGTGACAAAGATTCTTGCTGACCGCAATATCTCTATCGATGCTATGTTACAAAAAGAGCCGGACGATAATGAAACTGAAGCGGATATTGTGATTTTGACGCATATCACGATTGAAAAAAATATGGATGCGGGCATTGCTGAAATTGAAGCTTTACCTGCGATTGTAGGTAACGTGATTAAGTTGCGTATGGAAGAATTGGCTAAATAATCTGTATCGTCATTCCGTGCTCGACACGGAATCCAGAGACTTTATGCAGTGGATGTTAAGGCGCTAGATACCGACTTTTCACGTGTGAATAACCAGCTTTAGCTGGTATATTCCACGGAGAAGACATTTACGGTCTCATCGTATGACAGGATAAGTTTTAGAGAGAATAAATGAAATATATTTCTACCCGCGGGCAATCACCTGCATTAAGTTTTAGCGAAATCCTGCTTGGCGGCCTAGCCCCCGATGGCGGGTTGTATTTACCGGAAAGCTATCCACAATTCACTGATGCGGATTTAACTGCAATGCGTGGCATGAGCTACGCCGATTTGGCTTTTGCAATTTTAAGTAGACTGATTGATGATATTCCAGCGGCAGATTTAAAAACAATTATCGATAAAACCTATCGTGCGGATGTCTATGCTTACACACGGCCAAGTCAAAATGCAGCAGATATTACGCCTACTGTGAAGTTGGAAAATAATTTGTATCTGCTCAGCCTTTCAAATGGCCCAACCTTAGCGTTTAAAGACATGGCGATGCAGTTGCTGGGTAATCTATTTGAATATGTACTGGCTAAGACTGGCAAAACGACCAATATTTTAGGTGCAACTTCAGGTGATACTGGCTCTGCTGCAGAATATGCGATGCGTGGGAAAAAGGGCATTCGCGTATTTATGTTATCGCCGCACAAAAAAATGAGCCGCTTTCAAACTGCGCAAATGTTCAGCCTGCAAGATGAAAATATCTATAACATTGCCGTGAATGGTGTGTTTGATGACTGCCAAGACATGGTGAAAGCCGTGTCTAATGATGCAGCATTTAAAGAACAATACAAAATCGGCGCGGTTAACTCTATCAATTGGGGCCGTATCATTGCGCAAGTAGTGTATTACTTTAAAGGCTACTTTGCAGTAACGCAAAACAACGGTCAAAAAGCCAATGCACAGAAAGTCAGTTTCTCTGTACCTTCAGGCAATTTTGGTAATGTATGTGCCGGCCATATTGCCCGTATGATGGGTTTGCCAATCGATAAATTAGTCGTCGCAACCAATGAAAATGATGTGCTGGATGAGTTCTTTAAAACTGGTGAGTATCGCCCACGCGGCTCTGCAAATACATACCATACCAGCAGTCCGTCTATGGACATTAGTAAAGCCTCTAACTTTGAACGTTTTGTGTTTGATTTAGTGGGCAGAGATAGTGAAAAAGTGCGCGAACTTTGGGGTAGTGTAGACAACGGCGGCGCTTTTGATATTAAACAATTAATGCCAAAATTAGCTGATTATGGCTTCGTATCAGGTAGCAGTAATCACGCCAATCGTATGCAAACCATACGTGAAGCGCAGTCAAAATATGCCGTGACCATCGATACGCACACGGCAGATGGCTTAAAAGTTGCACTAGAGTATCGTGATGCTGACGTGCCTATGGTGGTGCTAGAAACTGCCTTGCCTGCCAAATTTGAAGATGCTATTGTTGAGGCGCTTGGTTCTGCGCCGGAGCGACCAGCTGCTTTAAATGGTATTGAGTCATTACCGCAGCGTTTTGATGTGATGGAGTTTGATACTGCCGCAATTAAACAATATATGATGGATAAAACGAGCTAGCGAATATGCAGGTTTATCAGGATTTACTTAACCATGTTTTGCAGCATGGCAATAAAAAAGAAGATCGCACAGGTACGGGTACGCTTTCTGTCTTTGGCTACCAAATGCGCTTTAATTTGGCAGAAGGTTTCCCGCTACTCACCACTAAAAAAGTACATTTAAAATCGATTATTCATGAGCTACTTTGGTTTTTGCAAGGCAGCACAAATATCGCATACCTTAAACAAAATGGTGTGCGCATCTGGGATGAGTGGGCAGATGAACAAGGTAATTTGGGCCCGGTGTATGGTTACCAATGGCGTAATTGGCCTAAACCAGACGGCACGCACATTGATCAAATTACTCAAGTAGTTAACAATATAAAAACGAATCCAGACTCCCGTAGATTGATTGTTTCTGCCTGGAACGTGGCTGATGTCGATCAAATGAAATTGCCGCCTTGCCATGCGTTTTTTCAGTTTTACGTAGCAGATGGCAAATTAAGTTGCCAGCTCTATCAACGCAGTGCTGATATTTTCCTTGGCGTACCGTTTAACATTGCTTCCTATGCGCTACTCACCATGATGGTGGCGCAAGTTTGCGGATTAAAACTAGGGGATTTTGTGCATACGCTCGGTGATGCACATATTTATACCAACCATATGGAGCAAGTGAAAGAGCAGCTTTCACGTGAACCAAAATCACTCCCTAACATGCGTATTAATCCAAATGTGAACGATATTTTCAGCTTCAAGTTTGAGGATTTCACCTTAGAAAACTATGATCCATATCCAGCCATTAAAGGCGCTGTCGCAGTTTAGCGAAAATTACATCTTACATTGGTTTAATACAACCATTTTTGCAAATTTTTTGTAGTATATTCAAAAGCTTATTGAGTTATAAGCATAATCTTCCTATAATCAAAACAAGAATTAGTTTGTAAATAATTTAATTAGCAAAAAGCGCTCGCAAGAGCGCTTTTTTATTGGTGCGGTATAATTCGTTTATGACTACAATTTCTTTAATCGTCGCCGTTGCACGCAATCGCGTAATCGGCATCAATAACACACTGCCTTGGCACTTATCTGAAGACCTAAAGCGTTTTCGTGCACTCACTACCGGCCACCATATCATTATGGGGCGCAAGACTTATGAGTCGCTCGGCCGCCTGTTACCAGGGCGTACTACAGTGATAGTCACGCGCAATAAAGACTACCAAATCGAAGGCGCATTGATTGCACATTCATTACAAGCCGCTATCGCGCTATGTAAAGATGATACGGAAGCCTTTGTGATTGGCGGAGCAGAGCTATACGAAGATGGGCTCAAATTTGCTAACAAACTGTATATGACTGAAGTTGAACTAGAGGTGGCTGGGGATGCGTTCTTTCCCGCAATTGATTTAACCGAATGGCAAGAAACCTCACGTGAAGCACATACTTCAGCGCAAGGTTTGTTGTTTAATTATGTTACTTATATAAATAAGTAATTACTGCTCTACACAATCCACGTAATAAATCGCTTTACCATCCACAATTTGTTTAACTAAGCCATGGTTATCAGTTTCAAAGCCGGGGAGTTTTTCATTAAATTCACGGGCAAATTTTAAATAATCCACAATAATTTTATTGAATCGTTCACCTGGGATAAGTAGTGGAATACCAGGCGGATACGGTGTTAACAACACAGCAGTAATACGGCCTTCCAAGTCATCAATTGGTACGCGGTCTATTTTACGGTGCGCCATTTTAGCGAAAGCATCGGTCGGTTTCATGGCGGGCACCATGTCAGACAAATACATCTCAGTAGTTAAGCGTGCAATGTCGTGCGCTTTGTATACGGCATGAATTTGTTTACATAAATCGCGTAAACCGACCTTTTCATAGCGGGGTTGTTTTTGCACGAATTCAGGCAAAACTTTCCATAGCGGCTGGTTCTTGTCGTAGTCATCTTTAAATTGCTGCAACGCAGCTACCATGGTATTCCAGCGGCCTTTGGTAATGCCGATGGTGAACATAATAAAGAATGAATACAGACCCGTTTTTTCAACAATCACGCCATGTTCAGCTAAATATTTAGTGACTATCGCAGCAGGAATACCGAATTCATCAGAGAAGTCACCCTTAATGTCTAAGCCAGGCGTAATAATGGTGGCTTTAATAGGGTCTAACATATTGAAGTTTTCAGCCAAATCACCAAAACCGTGCCAGGTTTCGTTAGCTTTCAGCATCCATGCCTCACGCTCTTCCAGGCCTTCTTCAGATAAATCGTCTGGACCCCAGACTTTAAACCACCAGTCTACGCCCCATTCTTCATCAACTTTACGCATGGCGCGGCGGAAGTCTAAAGCCTCCATCAAGCTTTCTTCAACCAACGCAGTGCCACCTGGCGCTTCCATCATGGCGGCCGCCACATCAATACTTGCAACAATAGAATACTGTGGGCTAGTGGAGGTATGCATCAAGTATGCTTCGTTAAATACATCACGGTCTAGCTTATTGTTTTCTGCATCCTGCACCAAAATCTGTGAGGCTTGGCTTAATCCAGCCAACAGCTTATGGGTAGATTGTGTTGAAAATACCATGGACTCTTTGCAACGCGGACGATCTGCGCCTATGGCATGGTAATCGCCATAAAAGTCGTGGAAGGTGGCATGAGGCAACCAAGCTTCGTCAAAATGCAAAGTATCGATTTTGCCGTCCAGCATTTCCTTGATTTCTTCCACGTTATATAGCACGCCATCGTAAGTGGATTGCGTGATAGTGAGCACACGCGGCTTAACCGTTTTATCTGTGGCAAAAGGATTGCGGTCGATTTTCTTTTGGATATTTTCCCAAGCGAATTCTGATTTTGGAATCGGTCCAATAATGCCGAAATGGTTACGTGTCGGCATTAAAAATACGGGAATCGCACCAGTCATAATAATGGCATGCAGAATTGATTTATGGCAGTTTCGGTCTACCACGACAACATCACCTGGGGCTACTGTACTGTTCCACACCATTTTATTGCTAGTAGAAGTACCGTTCGTTACAAAATAAAGGTGATCACAGTTATAAATACGTGCTGCATTGCGCTCTGAAGCGGCTACCGGGCCTGTATGGTCAAGCAGTTGCCCTAGTTCATCTACTGCGTTACAGACGTCTGCACGGAGCATATTCTCGCCAAAAAACTGGTGGAACATCTGGCCGACCGGTGATTTTAAGAAAGCTACACCACCAGAGTGTCCTGGGCAATGCCATGAATACGAGCCGTCAGCGGCGTAGTCAGTTAATGCTTTAAAAAATGGCGGCGGTAAGCTATCTAAATAACTGCGAGCCTCGCGTAATATATAGCGCGCTACGAACTCTGGCGTATCTTCATACATATGAATAAAGCCGCTCAGTTCGCGCAAGATCTCATTCGGAATATGACGCGAGGTACGGGTTTCACCATGCAGGAAGATGGGTATTTCTTCATTGCGATAGCGGATCTCATCGACAAAAGCGCGCAAGTTAGCCAATGCTTCAGGACTTTCCTCGATAAATTCATTGTCATCAATGGAAAGAATAAATGCAGAAGCTCTGCTTTGTTGTTGCGCGAACGAAGTCAGGTCACCATAGCTGGTGACGCCTAACACTTCAAAGCCTTCAGTTTCAATGGCTTTAGCGAGTACGCGAATGCCTAAACCTGACGAGTTTTCAGAGCGGAAGTCTTCATCAATGATGACTACGGGGAACCTAAATTTCATTCAATTTCCTTAAATAATCTTATACAAGTGCTAAATTTTAGGTAGGGTTACGCCTACTTGCCCTTGATATTTACCACCACGGTCTTTATACGATGTTTCACAAATATCATCTTCATCCGCTTCAAAAAACAGGACTTGCGCACAGCCTTCATTCGCATAGATTTTGGCGGGTAGCGGGGTGGTATTGCTGAACTCTAATGTGACATAACCTTCCCACTCTGGTTCAAATGGGGTGACGTTAACAATAATGCCGCAACGGGCGTAAGTAGACTTGCCTAGGCAGATAGTCAATACGTTACGCGGAATGCGGAAATATTCAACAGTGCGTGCCAGTGCAAAGGAGTTAGGTGGAATGATGCAGTAGTCTGCATTCACTTCCACAAAAGAATTAGGATCAAAGTTTTTTGGATCAACAATGGTACTGTTAATGTTAGTAAAAAGCTTAAATTCGGAACTGCAGCGAATGTCATAACCGTAGCTGGAAGTGCCATAGGACACCATCCGTTGGCCAGTTGGCGAAATCTTAACCTGGTTAGGCTCAAACGGCTCTATCATGCCGTGTTGCTCAGCCATGTTACGTATCCATTTATCCGATTTTATGCTCATAGGTTCATACTCATCATCTAGTTAACATCATTTAGAAAGATAAAAAGCGGAGTAAAAACTCCGCTTTTGATTAAAACAAAATAATAACAACAATTAGCGTTTTATTTGTTAATTTATTGAGGCAATTAATAGATATTATCTAATTAGCGCTTATCGCCTTCTAGCTCAATACTGTAACGCCAGAATTGATCTTCCGCTTCAAAAATCACCTTAGAGGCTTCTGGATCTTGGCTGCCGGCAGGGTATTGATGTACCGGTTTTTTTTCCGCCGCCCATGCTTTAACTACAGGATCCACCAAGCGCCACTGTGCTTCCACCTCGCTGATGTGCAGGTAAAGTGAATTGTCACCTTCCATTAGATTAAGTAGCAAAGCTTCATAAGCATCAATGGTCTCATCGGACTCTTGGCGATTTTCTGCATCCAGTTGGATGGTACGTGTTGAAATATCCAAACCCGGAATCTTCGATTCTATTTCCAGTTTGATACATTCGCGCGGTTGAATACCTAACATAAGCCAGTTTTGGTCCTGACCATTCTTGATTTGCAATGGTGCTTTTTTAAAGCGGATAGAAATACGTGTATCAGCTTCATGCAAACGCTTGGCAGTACGAATATAGAATGGCACACCTTGCCAGCGCGGATTATCCACAAACAATTTCAATGCAGCATAGGTTTCTACCACGCTGGTATTATTGCCTAATTCTTCTAGGTAGCCCGGCACTTTTTCACCGTTAATTTCGCCAGTTGCATATTGCGCGCGGAACGCATGTTTCTCTAACTCATTCACAGGAATCGGACGAATCGCTTCCAGCACTTTAATTTTTTCAGTGCGCACGCTTTCCGGTGACAAATCTGCGGGTAATTCCATTGCCGTCAACGCCATCGTTTGTAAAATATGGCTTTGTATCATGTCACGTAATGCACCAGTGCCATCGTAAAATTGCGTACGGTCGCCCACGCCCAACATTTCCGTGTTAGTGATTTGTACGTGATCAATGTGTTGATTGTTCCAAATCGGCTCGAGCACTCTGTTAGCAAAGCGTTGCAGCATAATGTTCTGCAATGCAGATTTACCTAAATAGTGGTCAATACGGTAAATTTGGCTTTCTTTAAGATGTTTGCTAATGGAAGCCTGTAGCGCTTGGGCGCTTGGTAAGTCCGTACCAAATGGTTTTTCGATCACTACGCGACGCCAGTATTTATCCTCTTGCGTCAAACCTACTGATGCTAATTGTTCAACTACAGGTGCAAAATCTACTGGGCGTACCGATAAAAAGTAGGCTAAATTTTGCGGGAATACTTTTTCGTCACTTAATACCGCTTTCATTTTAGTAAAAGCATTGGCATCATCTGGCGGGTTAGCATGATAGTGATTACGTGCAATAAAGCGTTCAAATACTTTGGCGTCATAGCCTTTTTTAAACTTAGTATCAAGCATCGATTTAATATCTGCACGCCAGTCATCCAGCGATACTTCACCGCGGCCCACAGAAAGAATCGCCATTTGATCCGGCAGGCGACCTGCTGCATCTAGCCGAAATAAGCCAGGCATTAATTTTACGCGAGATAAATTACCTGCAGCGCCAAACAACACCAGTGTGCAGGGATCGATTTTTTTAGCCATCTTAAAATTCTTTCTACTATTGATTTATAACTTGCATTGATAAGCACCGTGCAAATAAACAGTGAGTAAATAAACAAGTTGATTGGATAAGTTTTGGATAATTTTTACGTCAATTATCTAAGGGTTTTACGTTAAAATGATAATCTTAATTTAATCATATTATAACGCAAAGGCTTTACCGTTTTATGCAAAATCCACAAACAAACTCACTTGAAACGTTAACTCTTGCTAACCACCAAATTTCGCGTTGGCATAGCTTTAACACACAAGCTGAAATCAATCAGGCGGCAGTCACGCGTATTTTAGAAGCCGCAAAAAATGCGATTCAGGCACGAGGTAAATTTCTGGTGGTATTAGCAGGCGGCAGTACCCCTAAAACTGTCTATGAATTATTAAGCAAAGAGCCGGCAGATTGGGCGAATTGGTATGTGTTTCACAATGATGACCGTTGTTTGCCAGCTGACCATACAGAGCGCAATAGCCTCATGGCGCGCGAAGCTTGGCTTAATCATGTAGCGATACCCGAAGCTCAGATTTTCGATATCCCAGCAGAATTAGGCAATGTAGACGGCGCAAAAGCTTATGCGGAAACATTAAAGAATGTGGGTACGTTCGATCTAGTGATTTTAGGGTTAGGCGAAGATGGTCATACTGCATCGTTATTTCCAAACCAAACGGTAGATAATAGTGCGCTTGCCGTGCCAGTATTTGATGCGCCTAAACCACCTGCAGACCGCATTACCATGAGCCAAAACCGTTTAAATGATACGTATGAAGTGTTGTTTTTAGTGACTGGTGCAGGCAAACAAGAGGCCGTAGATAATTGGCGCAAAGGCATAGCGATACCCGCGACTTT
>JBDSHU010000042.1:0-6497 GCA_039918335.1 Methylotenera sp.
GTGGTGAGAAATCATTTCCTATTATTCCTTCTTGCGAGCATTTTGCCGGTAGTGAAAAACTTATCCTGAAAGCATTAGCGCTGCAAGATACAGTAGGCCCAGTATTTGATATTACGTGCGACTGTGAAGATGGCGCCATGGCAGGCCAAGAACGCGAACACGCTGAGATGATCGTACGTGTACTCAACAGTGAGGCCAACAAACACAAAATGGCTGGTGCGCGAATTCATGATTACACGCACCCTAACTGGAAACAGGATATTGATATTTTGGTGAGTGGCGCAGGGCAAATCTTAAGCTATATCACCATTCCTAAATGTACAAATTTTGTACAAGCCAGTGAGATGATTGCTTACATTCAGAAAGTAGCAAAAACTAACAATATCAGCCGCAAAATTCCTGTACATATTTTGGTTGAAACACACGGTGCGTTAAAAGCAGTGCATGAAATCGCCGCTTTGCCGTGGATTCAAGTATTGGATTTTGGCTTGATGGACTTCGTGAGCGGTCATCACGGCGCGATTCCAGCTTCTGCCATGCGCAGCCCTGGTCAGTTTGAACATAAGTTATTAGCTCGCGCTAAAGCCGAAGTCGTAGCAGCGGCAATCGCTAATGGCGTAGTGCCTGCGCACAACGTGACGCTAGATCTTAAAAACGTTGAAACCACCTATTCAGACGCCAGCCGCGCCCGTAATGAATTCGGTTTTTTACGTATGTGGAGTATATACCCCACGCAGATTGAAGCGATTGTCGACGCCATGAAACCTAATTTTGATGAAGTGCAAGACGGCGCAAACATTCTCTTAGCCGCCCAAAAAGCAGATTGGGGACCGATTCAGTATGCAGGCGAACTGCACGATAGAGCGACTTATCGTTATTTCTGGGAAATTCTACAAAAAGCCAAACTGACTAAAGTGGCGATTCCAGATGAAGCTATTGAAGCCTTTTTTCTAAACCTAGTTTAATAGTTTATTGAGTATTAATATGACACAAGCAACTACAGCAGGCGCACGCTTTCGCGCCGCGCTTTTGGCAGAAAAACCACTGCAAATCATTGGCGCAATCAGTGCGTATCACGCCATGCTTGCTACCCAAAGTGGGTTTAAAGCCATCTATTTATCTGGCGGCGGCGTAGCGGCTGGCTCATTAGGCTTGCCAGATTTAGGCATCTCGACATTGGAAGATGTATTGATTGATGTACGTCGGATCACTGATGCAGTCGACACGCCATTATTAGTGGATATTGATACAGGCTGGGGTGGCGCTTTTAATATCGCACGCAGTGTAAAAAGCATTGCTAAAGCCGGCGCGGCCGCGGTACACATTGAAGATCAGGTGAGTGCTAAACGTTGCGGTCACCGGCCAAATAAAGCCATTGTAAGTTTGGAAGAAATGGTCGACCGCGTAAAAGCGGCAGTCGATGCAAAACCATACGATGATTTTGTCATCATGGCGCGTACAGATGCGCTTGCGGTTGAAGGTTTGCAATCGGCCATCGACCGTGCCTGTGCTTGTGTTGAAGCTGGCGCAGATATGATTTTCCCTGAAGCGATTACTGAATTGAGCATGTATAAACAGTTTGCCGCAGCTGTGAATGTACCTGTACTTGCCAACATTACCGAATTCGGCAGCACGCCATTGTTTACCGTAGATGAGTTGCGCACAGCAGATGTGAGTATGGTGCTATATCCGCTTTCAGCCTTCCGTGCAATGAATCAAGCAGCGCTTAAAGTATATGAAGCAACACGCAAAGACGGTACTCAAAAGAATGTGGTGGATTTAATGCAAAGTCGCGCAGACCTTTATGAACATTTGGGCTACCACGCGTTTGAACAAAAGTTAGATGCTTTGTTTAAACAAGAGAAAAGTTAATCAAAAATACGTAAGTAGATTGCGTAAATCAATACAACTGGGAGGCAATTCATGGAAAACGTAGCTGAACAACCTAAAAAGAAAAAAGGCGTCGCACTTGCTGGAGTCTCGGCGGGCACAACTTCAATCTGCACCGTAGGTCATACTGGTAACGATTTACATTATCGCGGTTACGATATTATTGAACTGGCTAAGCAGGCGACGTTTGAAGAAGTCGCATATCTTTTAATACACGGTGAGTTACCTAATCAAGCCCAACTTAGCGCTTATCACGCAAAACTAAAACAATTGCGCACCTTACCCGTTGAACTGAAAACCGTGTTGGAACAAATCCCTAAAAACACCCACCCTATGGATGTAATGCGCACTGCTTGCTCTATGCTAGGTACTTTAGAACCAGAAGCGGCAGACCGCAATACAAAAGCAGCGCAAGATTTAGGGGATAAACTCATCTCATGCTTCGGTTCGATTTTGCTCTATTGGTATCACTTTAGCCATCACGGTAAACGTGTCAATGTAGAAACCGACGACGACAGTATCGCGGCACACTTTTTACATGTGCTGCATGGAAAAGCACCGAGTCAATTACACATAGATGCCATGAATACCTCGCTAGTATTGTATGCAGAACATGAGTTCAACGCCTCAACTTTTGCTGCACGCGTAATTGCTGGCACACTATCTGATATGTACTCCTGTATTACAGGTGCAATCGGGGCTCTAAGGGGCGCAAAACATGGCGGCGCAAATGAAGCTGCGATGGAAATCATCGAACGCTATAAAAATGCTAATGAAGCAGAAGCCGATATTTTGACACGCATGGTGCGTAAAGAAATCATTATTGGCTTTGGCCACCCTGTGTACACGATTGCCGACCCTAGAAACGAGTCAATCAAGGAAGTTAGCCGCAAGTTATGTGAAGATAACGGCAATATGACGTTATTTTATGTTTCCTCTCGCATTGAAGAAGTGATGTGGCGTGAGAAAAAAATGTTCCCGAATCTTGATTGGTACAGTGCTTCCAGCTATCACATGATGGGTATTCCTACTGGCATGTTTACGCCGATATTCGTGATCTCTCGCACTACTGGCTGGGTTGCACATGTGATTGAACAACGTATCGATAACAAAATCATTCGTCCGAATGCGGAATATACAGGCCCAGACAATAGACCATTTGTGGCATTGAACCAACGCTAAATCTTACTTTTGCCACTAAGGACACAGAGAGCTCAGAAAAACCTAATCCGTCATTCCGTGCCTGACACGGAATCCAGTGACTTTTAACAACAAAAATGGATTCCCGCCTTCGCGGGAATGACGAAAATTATAAGTATTTTAAATTAACTCAATTAAAGGTTATTTTCACCATGTCATCCCATATCTCTAACATACGCCCCGCCCCCGACCAAGTCATTGTAGACATTGCAAATTATGTCGCTGATTTTGAAATTAAATCTGATGAGGCATTTGATACCGCCCGCAACTGTTTAATGGATACATTAGGTTGCGGCTTTGAAGCGCTGGACTACCCAGCTTGCACTAAATTACTCGGCCCAGTGATTGCTGGCACAGTAGTACCGAACGGGGCAAAAGTACCAGGCACGTCGTATCAGCTAGACCCGATTTTAGCTGCCTTCAACATCGGCGCAATGATTCGTTGGTTAGACTTTAATGATACTTGGCTAGCTGCTGAATGGGGCCATCCTTCTGACAATCTGGGTGGAATTTTAGCAACGGCTGATTATATTTCACGTAAAAATGTAGCGGAAGGTAAAGCTGCACTCACAATTAAAGATGTGCTCACCGCTATGATTAAGGCGCATGAGATTCAAGGTGTATTAGCCCTGGAAAACAGCTTTAACCGCGTAGGGCTGGATCACGTTATTTTAGTCAAAATCGCTTCAACCGCGGTAGTAACTAAACTACTGGGCGGCAATAAAGAAGATATTATCAATGCAGTTTCTAATGCTTTTGTGGATGGTCAAAGTTTACGTACCTACCGCCATAGCCCGACTACTGGTTCACGTAAGTCATGGGCAGCCGGCGATGCCACTAGCCGCGCTGTGCGATTAGCTTGGATGACGATGCAAGGCGAAATGGGCTATCCATCAGCGTTAACCGCAAAAACGTGGGGCTTCTATGATGTGTTATTTAAAGGCAATTCATTTAAATTTCAACGCGATTACGGCTCTTATGTCATGGAACAAGTATTGTTCAAAATTTCCTTCCCAGCTGAGTTTCACGCACAAACAGCGGTGGAATGCGCCATTCAATTGAACGCGCAAGTAGGTAATGAACTGCAAACTTTAGAACAAATCGCCCAAATCGATAAAATCGTCATTACAACGCATGAATCAGCAATTCGTATTATTGATAAAACTGGCCCGCTGGATAATCCTGCAGACCGTGACCATTGCATTCAATACATGACGGCAATTGGCTTGCTTAAAGGCAACTTAACCGCGCAAGACTATGAGAATGAAGTAGCAGCAGACCCGCGCATTGATGCGATCCGTAGCAAAATGGTCTGCGTAGAACGTGCCGAGTATTCAGCGGACTATCTCAACCCTGAAAAACGCTCAATTGCAAATGCGATTCAAGTGTTCTTCAAAGATGGCACTACATCAGACAATATCGCAGTGGAATACCCGATTGGTCACCGCCGCCGCCGTGGTGAGGGCATCCCTGAACTCGTGAAAAAATTTCAAGTGAATCTGGCACGCAGGTTTGATGCTAAAAAACAAGCGGATATTTTGGCGTTGTGTTTAGATCAAGCTAAGCTAGAAACCACGTCAGTGAATGGCTTTGTGGATATGTTAGTAGCTTAATTAATTAAGGTGGGTAAAAATAACTTTTGCCCACCTAGTGAAAATTATACGACTTTCAAAAACTTTCTTTTAAAATGAGCCTTACCAGAATCATATGGGACTGGGTTCGTAGCATGAGGCACAGCTTCTTTACGGCTACCTGTTAAATATTTAACTCTATAAGTGTTGTTACCTGAAGGATGTAATATGCCACTCAAAACTTTATTTTCATTAATTGCATTTTGACTTACAAGCCAAGTTAAAGCATCTGAAACTGTAGGGCCAAGTCCAATAAAAATTGCATCTTGCAACATACTAGCTTCATTAACAAAGTAATTTAATAAATATTTTCTTAATAGAAAATTAGTAGTCATATTGGGCTTGCCATTGTATGGCTCACCATTTTTAAATACAGGGTATCGCAAAAGTGACGTTGTATGTACTAAGTCTGATTTGTCACCAAACAACTCATTACAATTATCAATCAAGAGCCATTTGTGTATGCCCAATCATTTAGCTGTTTTATGAGGTTACCTCTCATTGGCTCCCCACTAAATGCGGCACTCATCTTAGCTGCAACTTGAGCCTCCTCATTAGTGGCCCCAGAACTCAAATACGAATGAGCAATTTTCATTGCATTATTCATTTGAGTTGGGCCAGGAGTAATTCCAACCAAAACAATTTTAGCTTTAATATTTACATGATCAAATGGCGTATAAAAAACACTTAACGCACCCTCTTTATCCAATAAAATCCTATCGTCAAGACCGGCAATATTTTTCTCGCTAATTAATTTAGAAAATTTATCGAATAACATGTTTTTCATTAAGCTTGGTCTAGTATTAAATTTATGAAGTCGAAATGTATCTTCCAGTCTTAGGCAATACAAGCTTTTTAATTTAAATGTTATTAACGTTCAGCCCGCGTAAGGCTTGTAAGAATTTTCTTGTACATCATTACGATTGAGTTGATGCGCAAAGTAAGCAAGCTTAGGATGTGCAAATGGTTTGTTATTTGCACACCGTTTATCTAAACTATTCACCAAAAATCCCTCTACTAAGCAGCAGATAAAAGGCTCTCATAAGGAATATTCAAACCCTCATGCAACCGCTTTACCATCGCTAAACTAAGCCCGCGCTTACGGCTCAATACTTCAGAAACACGCCCACTAGAGCCAATATATGGCTCAAGGTCTTTCTGAGTAAGACCTTGTTGCTCCATTCTAAATTTAATCGCTTCAATCGAATCTGCTGCGCTGATTGGATAGTGTTTATTTTCATAAGCTTCAATAAGTGTCACAAGAATTTCCATCTCGTCTGCTTCGGCTGTGCCCTCTTGGGCTTGATACACAAGCTCTAGACGCCCAAATGCTTCGCGTAAATCTTCATCATTTCTAATTGGTTTAATGTTCATTGACGTTCTCCACGTTAATTTTGTCATACTGCGCATGTGTGCCAATAAACTTCACCCACACAATGCCTGCTTGATATTGCATTTCGACTATTAAGCGATATTTATTGCCTGCAATATTAAATACAATACGATTATTGCCACAAATACTCGCACTTCTATAGTGTGCTTTTATTTCTTGAGGTGTTTTCCATTCGGCTTTCACAGCTTCGTCATACCAACTTTGCAAAGCACCTTTTGCATCGTTACATTCTGGTTGATTCCAAAATCTCACTAATGTACTTTTTGCAATCACACGCATTATTATTTCTCCCAATTTGGGAGTTTATTCCAATCAGTCAACAAGGTCAATATGAATATATCAGGCCTTAATGCTAATCCATCTTTTAAGGTAAAATAGCGCTT
>JBDSHU010000043.1:0-4049 GCA_039918335.1 Methylotenera sp.
ACTGAAAATATCGATTAACACGAATAAAATGGCGCAAACTTAATTAAGCTTGTGCAAGGAAACTAAAAATTGAAAGATAAAACGATTGCGATTTTAGAAAATCGTGCTGGCGAACAACTTGCTGATCTCGTCAGAAAATATGGCGGTACACCTTTTTCTGCACCTGCATTGGCTGAAATTCCAGACATTGATCCAGCACTGATCGCACAGTTGGTAGCTGATTGGGAAAACGAATTACCAGAAATTTTTATCTTTCAAACAGGTGTTGGCGTTAAAGCTTTATTCGCGACTACAGACGCATTAGGCATTACGGATAAGATGCTGGATACTCTTGCCTCTAGTATAGTGGTCGTACGTGGTCCTAAACCTACAGCAGTATTGCGTTCCCGCAAAGTGCGTATCGATTACAGTGCAATGGAACCTTACACTACAGCCGAGGTGCTTGCGGAGCTTGATAAAACTTCAATTACTGGCAAGCGTGTGGTGGTGCAACGGTATGGCGATACTAACTTTGAGTTGCGAGCAGCGCTGGAACAAAGAGGCGCAAAGGTGACAGAAGTTGCAACCTATCGCTGGAGCCTGCCCGAGAATACTAAGCCGATGGTTGATATGATGGATGCACTGGATGCAAATACGATAGATGTCGTCTGTTTTACCAGCGCATCTCAGGTTTACAATTTATTTACTGTCGCCGAACAACTGGAACGTAAAGATAGCCTGCAAGCGGCTCTAAGTAGAAGCTTGGTTGCCTCTATTGGTCCTGTATGTACGGTAGCATTGAACAAGTTTGGCATTCGGGTAGATATCGAACCAAACCCGCCAAAGTTAGGTCCTTTTATTACGGCCATCAATAATAGGTTAGCCTAAGTCCTACTTTACTTCATAATTAAATAAGCCACTTTTTTTGTTACCATCCATCACCTATCTAGATCTTGAAACAACGGGCGCAACACCTTCTAAAGACCGCATTACAGAAATAGCCCTAATACGGTTTGATAACGGTATTGAAGTTGCGCGCTGGCAAACCTTGGTGAATCCTGAGCAGCCTATCCCTGTTTTTATTCAGCAACTGACAGGTATCAATGATGAAATGGTAGCAAATGCACCCAAATTTTCCGAGGTGGCAGACCAGCTTTTGAGTTTTCTGGAAGGGTCTGTACTGGCTGCGCATAATGTGCGTTTTGACCATGGCTTTATTAAATCTGAATTTAAGCGGCTGAATTACACCTTACGGCAAAAAGTCATCTGCACAGTCAAACTCTCTCGCTTGTTATATCCGCAGCATCGTAGTCATGGTTTAGATGCGATTATGTTACGCCACAATATCACGAGCATTGCACGCCATCGCGCCATGGGCGATGTTGAAAGTGTCTTAGCATTTCTAGAGTCTGCAAAATTAGAACTGGGTGATGCAGCGATTATAAATGCTGCATCACAGCTCATGCGCAGCCCCATATTGCCGCCACAATTGGATGCAAATTTGTTGGAAGATATGCCTGAAACGCCTGGTGTTTATTTGCTTTATGGTGAGAGCAATTTACCGATTTATATTGCTAAAAGTGCAAATATTCGTGCGCGCGTCTCGTCACATTTTAATAGCGATAATGCTTCCTCTTAAGAATTGCGCTTCAGCCAGGAAGTTAAACATGTGGAATGGATGGAAACGGCGGGTGACTTGAGCGCGTTGTTATTAGAATCCCGTTTAATAAAAGAATATCAGCCTATTTATAACCGTCAGTTACGTACTGAGCGGCAACTCTGGTGCTGGAATCTTAATGCCGACTGTACTGTCAACCCAATAGTAACGTTGGTCAATGGGGAAGAGATTAACCCTGCTGAGTTGGACCGATTTTTTGGTACTTTTAAGAGTAAGCGTCAAGCCGTAGAAATGTTGTGTAAACTAGCCGAGGCACATAAGCTATGCCCTATGGTGCTGGGCTTAGAGGCGGGTATAGATGCTTGCTCTGCTAGCAAATTAAAGCAATGTAAAGGCGTATGTAGTGGAGGGGAAGCTGCTGAAATACATTATCTGCGGTTACAGCAAGCACTTATTTCTCAGAAACTAAAAACATGGCCGTTTGCTGGAAAAATTGGGTTACGTGAGCATAATAATGAAAATAATAAAACGCAAATTCACATTTTTGAGTACTGGTGCTATTTAGGTGCCACAGAAAATACACAGAATTTATCGGAAATACTAACGCAAAAAACTGACTTCAAATTTGATTTAAATACATACAAAATATTACTTAAGGCTTTTAGTAATCCGAAGACAGAAATCATTAGTTTGCCAAACTAAATATCTAATTAATATAGCGTGGTAGCTATTCATTTACGTGATGCTGCATTACTCGCAAGTGTCTTGCCTACGTGAGTAGGCATCATTAAAACAAACGGTATCGGGTATAATTGCTGGCTATGATACAAATTATTATTTTAGTAATCGCGCTAGCTATTCTATTGCTGCTGCTATTCCAGGAATGGCGTAACGGCCAGATAGATAAAAATCTTGTGATTTTGCAGCAGTTAGAAGAAAAGCATCGGGAGATGCTGCGCGACCTTAACGACGGTTTAAATAAACTGGGGGATCGCTTGAGTGCCTCTTCAAGCGACATTAGTGAACGCCTGCGTATGAGTGTAGCGAGTGAATTGCAGGCAACGCGTGAGGCTATGCAGCAGCTACAGTTAGCGCAAAATACCAGTTTGGCACTTACGCGTGAAACTGTGCTGGAGAAGTTGCACATCACGCTCGCTGAGCAAGGCAAAGCCGAGCAGGAATTGATTCAAACCACCATGCGCAATGCGACCGCAATTCTTACACAGACTATTGAAAATTTAAGCAAAACAGTGGATGGCCGCTTAGAAGTGATTGGCGGCAAGGTTTCAGAACGCTTGGATGAAGGTTTTAAGAAAACTAACGAAACATTTGTGAGCGTGATGGAACGTCTGGCCACCATAGACGAAGCACAAAAGAAAATCGATGGCCTTACCGTGAACATGGTCAGCCTGCAGGAGTTGTTGGGTGATAAACGCAGTCGCGGGGCTTATGGTGAGGTCCAACTTGAAAGTTTGGTACGTAATGTCTTGCCTGTGAATACTTTTAGTATGCAGCATACCTTTGAAAATGGTGCACGTGTGGATTGCGCGCTGTTTCTGCCAGAACCAACAGGAACAGTGGCTGTAGATAGTAAGTTTCCGCTCGAAAACTACCACAGGATGTTTGATAGCAGTTTGAGTGATGCTGAACAAAATATCGCAAAAAAGCAATTTAAAGCAGATATTAAAAAGCATGTTGATGATATTGCCAGCAAGTATATTATCCCTAATATAACGAGTGATGGCGCAGTTATGTTTATTCCGGCTGAAGCAGTGTTTGCCGAGATACATGCCTATCACCGTGAGGTCATCGAATATGCCATGGTCAAGCGAGTTTGGTTAGTGTCGCCTACGACGCTGATGGCGGTGCTGAATACTGCGCGTGCCGTGCTTAAAGATGTAGAAATGCGTAAACAGGTACATATTATCCAGTCTGAGTTAGGCAAGCTCAGTAAAGATTTCTCACTGTTTGATAAGCGCATGAAAAGCCTTGCCGATCACATTAGGCAAGCTAGTAAAGATGTGGATGATGTACATATCACCAGCAAGAAAATAACGGCTGGGTTTGCCAAGATCGAGCGGGTTGAACTTGCAAATCAAACACCTGATTTACTTGAAACAGACTTACTTGATGTGTTGGATGAGTCTGAATTGTTAAGTGATAAAAAAGATTAAGTAATGAATATAACGCTATGAAAATTAAAATATTTTATTTTGCAAGACTCAAAGAAACGCTTAAGTTTTCTACAGAAGATTTAGAGTTGCCTGATGATGAATATGCCGGGCTGACAATACTCAAGTTAAAGGCTTACTTAGCTAAACGCAGCGATGTGTGGCAACAGATGTTATTGGGTAAATTAAAGGTTCGCGGTGCTATTAACCACGAGTTAGTGGACGATAATGCTGTGATATCAGATGGCGATGAAGTTGCTTTTTTCCCGCCAGTTACTGGT
>JBDSHU010000044.1:0-3941 GCA_039918335.1 Methylotenera sp.
CAGCCAAGGTATAAATTACAAGATCAACGCTGCCGCATGCCTACTTAAGCATGCCTTGCTGACCAATTTCTTGTATATCACTTTCATCTTTTAATGCCACACCAGATATTTTGAGGCGTGATGCTTCTTTAGCTAACCACAGTAGTTTTTTAGCAGCAGCGGCGTATTGCAGGCCTTCAGGACGCACATTAGAAATGCAGTTCCTGTCTGCATCGCTCAAACCAGATTTAGGGTGATAAGTTAAATAAATACCTAAACTATCTGGCGAACTCAAACCCGGACGCTCGCCAATCAACATCGCCACCATGCGCACACCAAGCGCCTGCCCAATCTCATCGGCTATTGCCACCCGCGCCTGGCTGGCAATGACTACAGGTCCTAGTCGCCAATCAGATGGCAAGTTATTGCGAATTTCAAGCAGCATAGGCTCAACATGACGTGCAACCGCCAATGAGGATAAACCATCACCCACTACAATTAACAAATCAATGGGCTTAGATTGATTGATGCTTTCGGATTTGCTTAAACTTTCTAAGTTTGTCTGACTACTATCGTCCAGCTTACGTCCCCAATCGGGGCGTAGTAAGTAACTTGCTCGGTCTGGCGCTCTACTGTGTACTCGAATCGTATCAAAACCTTGCGCCTGAATACCCGCCTCTAAGGCATTTACATCTAGTGCCAAATGTACTGCATCGCGCGCCATTGCATGCGCCAAGCCAAAATCCAGTACTTCGCTCGTGGGTAAACTACTACCCACTCGACCTAATGCAATGCGCGCTCGGGTAAAGTCTTTGAGCTGCTGCCAAGGGTCCAGTGATAAAGCTTCTGGCGTAAAAAGTTCGTTAGATGCGTCATTTGATGGATTTTTCATATAAATTTACGCCGCACTCAGTAAATGTTTAGGCATGTTCTGCAGCATATTATGCGCTTTAGTCACGGGCTGTACCTGACCATGACTATCCATAATATTCATGGTTTTTAGCCATTGCTCAAACTCCGGTGCGGCTTTTAAGCCGAGTACTTTACGCAGATATAAAGCATCGTGAAAGGAAGTCGTTTGATAGTTCAGCATGATGTCATCTGCACCGGGAATACCCATAATAAACGTCAGCCCTGCCGTTGCAAGCAAGGTCATTAACGTATCCATATCGTCTTGGTCTGCTTCTGCGTGGTTTGTATAACAAACATCGCAGCCCAAAGGCACGCCTAATAACTTGCCGCAAAAATGATCTTCCAAGCCGGCACGAATAATCTGTTTACCATCATATAAATACTCCGGCCCGATGAAACCCACCACGGTATTAGTCAGCAAAGGGGATAAATGCCGCGCTATGGCGTAAGCTCGCGCTTCACAGGTTTGTTGGTCAACACCGAAGTTAGCATTGGCTGATAAAACTGAACCTTGTCCTGTTTCGAAATACATCACGTTATTTCCCACCGTACCGCGATTTAATGAAAGCGCCGCCGATTGAGCCTCTTTAAGCAAGGCAATATCGATTCCGAAACTTTTATTGGCTTTTTCAGTGCCCGCAATCGACTGAAATACTAAATCTACGGGCGCACCGCGTTCAATCAGCTGAATTTGATTGGTGATATGGGTAAGAATGCACGATTGGGTAGGAATATTGTATTGGTTGATGACATCATCCACTAAATAATACAAATCCATCAGCGCTGGCAAACTATCGCTAGCGGGATTGATGCCAATTACCGCATCACCCGCTCCATAGAGCAAACCATCGAGCATAGAAGCGGCAATACCGCGCGCATCGTCAGTGGGGTGATTGGGCTGCAAGCGCACGGAAATATGGCCTGGCAGGCCGATGGTATTTCTAAAAGCAGTAATCACATGGCATTTTTTTGCGACCAGAATCAAATCCTGGTTACGCATGAGCTTACTCACCGCTGCTGCCATTTCTGGCGTAATTCCTGCTGCTACCCGTTTTAAAGTCGCAGAATCTGCGATATCTGATAGTAGCCAATCGCGGAAACCACCAACAGCGAGATGGCTGATTTCCTTAAATGCTTCTTTATCATGACTATCTACAATCAGCCGTGTGACTTCATCCGTTTCATAGGGGATGATTAAGTCTTCAAGAAAAGTTTTGAGCGGCACTTCAGCCAAACACATTCTAGCCGCCATGCGCTCCGCATAAGTTTCAGCCGCAACGCCCGCAAGATAGTCACCCGAACGTGCGGGCGTGGCCTTAGCCATTACCGCTTTCAAATCTGCAAACTGGTAAGTTTGCACTCCTACACTGTAACGATATGTCATGATTCACCCAGGCTTGTACGTGAACAACTTATCAATCTCAGTTTTATTATGCGGCCTTTTTTTGCCGCAATGCAAGCTACTTTTTTATCAGTACATTGCATTAAGATTTTAGAATCCATTTCACCGAAGATAGACCCAGTTTTGTCGCAAATTGACTACATATATGTCGCAAACCAGTAATAGTATTTGTTAAATATGCCTTTATACTTAAACAGTATTATTGTTTAGTGATGCACTTAAAGATAGGAGTAATTCCCAACCAATAGCAACACCAGCACTGATGTTTCAAAGTTTCAAATTACTGTTCATTCGCATTGATTAGAAGTTAAAAGCCGCTGGTTAACAGCGGATCAAAATTGAAGTTCTAAAAAAGGGGCAATAAAATGAGTGATATGAAGCAATCCAGCATGATATTAGACCAGGATGCTGCCGGTCTAAAAAAAATGGGCTACGAGCAAGAACTGCACCGGCATATGGGCGGTTTTTCTAACTTTGCAATTTCATTTTCTATTATTTGTATTCTGGCAGGCGGCATCAGCGCTTTTCCTTTAGCACTAGGGGCTGGAGGAGGGGCATCTGTTGGTATTGGCTGGTTAGTGGGCGGATTTTTTGCGACCATTGTTGCTCTGGCAATGGCACAAATATCATCCAGTTACCCAACTGCAGGTGGCTTGTATCACTGGGGTTCTATTTTAGGCGGCAAGGGCTTTGGCTGGTGTACGGCATGGTTTAATTTACTCGGCCTCATTTTTGTAGTGGCTTCGGTTAACTTTGCTGTGTATGACTTTTTCTTTAAAGGGTTATTGGCGCCGGTAATCGGCATCGATACGTCAGGCTTTGGTTATTGGCACCAAACCTTATACATCGCAGCAATCACCGCCATACAGGCAATATTAATTTATCGTTTTCCTAAATTCACTACAAAAATCACCGACATATCCGGCTATTTAATCTTTGTAATTGCGGTTGTACTGACATTATCATTGTTAGCCTACAACCAGACCCCGCTAGACTTTTCACGGCTATTCACATTCACCAATTTTACTGGCACAGAAGGCAGTGTATGGCCAGCGAGTGAAGGCGTGGTGTTTCCGTTCCTCATTGGCTTATTACTGGCGATTTATACCATTACCGGTTTTGATGCTTCAGCGCATATTTCAGAAGAAACAAAGGATGCGGCAAGAGCCGTGCCCAAAGGCATTGTTAGCTCGGTGATTTACTCGGCAATTTTTGGTTATATTATGATTTGTACCTTTGTACTGGTGATGCCAGATGTTGCTACAGGTGTAAAACAAGGCTTTGGTTTTTTTGATGCGTTATTAGGCTCACTGCCACCTGCATTAAAAACCATATTGAGTATTGGTATCTTCACAGTTAACTTTTTATGCGGGCTAGCCTGCTTAACCTCTACCTCACGCATGATGTTTGCTTTTGCGCGAGATGGCGGCTTACCAGTATCGAATATGTTGCGTAAAGTGAGTCCCACATTAAAAACGCCTGTAGTCGCTATTTGGGTCTCTGCAACTTTAGCAATTATAGCAACGTTATATGCTGCAGCTTTTAGCGTATTAGCGGTGGGTTGTGCCGTATTCCTATACATTTCCTACATTATGCCAACAGCTGCCGGCATCTTGGCAGAAGGCAAAACCTGGACCCATAAAGGCCC
>JBDSHU010000045.1:0-4924 GCA_039918335.1 Methylotenera sp.
TAATTTCAAATTTTTAAGTGTATTCAGTAAAAGCCTGGAAATCAGCAGATTACGATTCGTTTTAGAGTCCGCCGGTACAATATACCACGGTGCGTACTCTGTGGATGTCGCTTTAAGAGCGTTTTCATAGGCCTGCATATAACTTGGCCACAGTGCGCGTTCTTTTAAGTCGTTCGGATTGAATTTCCAGGTTTTAGTCGGGTCGTTCAAACGTTCTTGCAGGCGTATTTTTTGTTCTTCTTTTGATATATACAAAAAGCATTTAATAATGACCGTGCCAGTTTCAGTGAGTTGACGCTCAAAATCATTGATTTGTGCATAGCGGCGTTTACATTCAGCCTCATCAATCCAATCATGCACTTTTACAATTAATACGTCTTCATAGTGGCTGCGGTTGAAAATCACCAATTCACTTGCTCTAGGTACTTGCTGGTGTACGCGCCATAAATAATCGTGTGCTAGCTCATCCTGACTTGGCCCTTTAAAACTTGCTAGACGTATACCCAGTGGATCACATTCGCTAAATACATGGCGCACCGTGCCATCTTTACCACTCGCGTCCATGCCTTGTAACACCAATAATACTTTGCGTTTGTTTTCTGCTTGTAAAATATCCTGTAAGGCATTGATTTCTATTGCAAGTTTTTTCAACTCATAGGAATCCTGTTCTTTGCTTTCGCTACGCTCACTTTTGTCGTCAGTTTTATAATCTTTAAGGTTAAATTTTTTAGGGTTAACACTGTATTTATTCAGATTTTTCATAGTCATGACTTTAATAAGCAAAGGTTTTTAAAGTATTTATACCTCTATCCTACATCAGATCTAACCACCTCGCTATGCAAGGCTCTTGATTTCATTTATAGTAGTTTGGACTTGCTGCTTAAACAAAAATTGAACAATAAAACCCACAAATCCAGCTTGTTACAATCAATCAAATTTATTTTGATTTTTTTTGTATTGTTTTTAGTCACTAGTATTGTTGAAGCCTCCCCACAAAATCTTCAAGGCACATGGTATTCAATACATTCGTATGCGAAATCTAGTGCAGTAGAAGGTTTCCTAGATAGTCCATTGCAAGAAAAAAACCTGCAAGCAGTTGATAGTATTGCTAAAACCGGTGGTCACTTTGTTTATTTAGCTAATTTTAAGATTCCCGTGTCAGGTGGTTTTGTCATTGATTTTAAAAACACGAGTACCATCGCACAATTCAGGCATCGTATCTACAGCAGTGGAAATCAACTATTAGCCAGTTTGGATGGAGGTATCGAAAATAAAACCCTTAATCCGTTTTTTCTAAGGCATGGGCGTGAGGTGAGTCTTGATAAGGGCGAATATAAGCTTGTTACAGAGATTATTTCTTCTAGTTTTTTAGCGATTCCAGAACCCTATATTGATGACCGTAATCATTATCAGCAGGCCATTAAATACAGTAATACGCTCACACTTATTTGCTTAGGCATATTTTTTGGCTTAGGCATTTACTACGCCGTGCTTGCTTCGATACGAAACCGCCTGGCAGAGGGTATGTATGCAAGTTTTATTTTAGGTAATTTTTTATTTAATAGTGCCACTTTGCTTGTGCTGGCCGATGTATTTGCTGTGCACTCCTTGTATTGGGCTACCGTACCAATCCTGTTTTCAAATATTGCTTATGTAGTTTTTGTGATGGCTTTGTTAGAGATTAAGCTTGAAACCAAAAAACGCCTTTATTGGGCTGGGGTAGCGATATTCAGCTTAATGTGTTTATTTGTAGGGTTGGCAATCGTTTATCCAAACTGGGCACTTGAGCTTTCACGTTTTGGCGTAGGTATGTTTTTATGTTATGGCTTGGTTGCCGCAATTATAGAAAGCTTACGAAATAACGCTTCTGCTAGGCGCTATTTAATAGCAATTAGTATATTTTTTGTCTTGGGTTTAATTACTATTACCCTCAGTAAAATTGATAACCAATATACTTTTTATATTGAGCACATGGGCTTAATCAGTGTTTCTATTGAGGTGATATTTTTAGCGTTGGTATTGTCATTTCAATTTTCGCAATTACAAAGTGAAAAAGATCAGGCTTTACAAGAATTAGAACTGAGTATGACAACGGCGCATTCTGATGCACTGACAGGCCTGCCAAATCGGCATGCACTAGTAAAAGCAGTGGTTAATCTACCGTCTTATGGAAGCCTGACTTTTATCGATTTAGATGGATTGAAATTTTATAATGACATGTATGGTCATTCACGCGGCGATAAATTATTAACTAGCTTCGGTGAGTGTTATCAACAAAGTTTGGGTGATGGTTTGAAGTTATATCGTCTCGGTGGGGATGAGTTCGCTGTGATAAGTCAAAATGGTGATTTGATTAAAATAGAAATTGCATTAAGTGAGGCGTTACATGCAATGAGGTTGGCGGGGTTTGAATTCGCAGGTGCTAGTGCAGGCTCAGTATATGGGTATGAAGCGGAAAATATTACAAATCTTATTCATTTGGCTGATGAACGTATGTATGAAAATAAACGTTTACGTAAATTGGCTAGGTCAGATAATGTGCAAGATCAGTTCGAATTTAGTCAACCAGATGATGTGATATAAAAACATTAAGGTTTAATGCATTAAATATATAAAGTTTTTGATAACATTTTTTATAAAAATTAAAAAAAGGTAAAAATGTCATTTAAATCATTACGCTTATCATTAATTCTGCCAATGATAGTCATGGCAGTATTGCCATTAATCTCTGCTTGGTTTGCTTATCAGCACACACACACTTACCTCCAGAGTTCGGGGTTTCCCCCTGTTTTTGTTGAACAGCCGCCAGGATTTAGTTTAACCATTTTTATTCTGCTGGCGATTGTTGAGTTGGCTTTCATTGTTTTTTTAATTTTTCCTCAATGGTTTGGTTTTGTGCAACTGAATCCTCAGCCAGAACCTCCGGGTAAAGCCTTACCTATTTGGTTTTGGCTGGGCCTAGCTACTACACTCTTTTTTTGGTGGTTAATGTGGACACGTGAAACCATATTCGGCAGCTTAGTTTATTATGCTTTTACGCCATTATGGTGAGGTCATTTTTACACTGGATGGCCTAAGTTATCGCTTTTCCGGTGGCTATTCCTTGTTTGCAATTGACCCAAAACCTTGCTTATTAACGCAGCGGTATCAATATTTGGATGGTTTTTCTTTGAGTATTTCGATTATTTCGCGCTGGGCAACTGGTATTATCCAAATAGCACAATGCCTTTGCTGGGTTATTTTGGATATCTGCCATTTGGAATTTTGGCATGGGTGATTTTTATTTGGGCAGGAAAAGTGTTTGGATTTGATACTGATTTATTGCAAATGAAAATCAAGATTGACGCAATAAGCTGAAGAAATTCACGTTTTAGCCAATAACTTTTAGTATAAGCCTCTCAAATTTGAGAGGCTTTTTTATACTCCTCATTGATGTTAAGTATTTGCTTAATGCTAAGTACTTACCAGCGTTTACTTAACATCAAATTAAAGAATACACCTTCATTCCTTACTTCTGCATCTTTACCAAATAACTGGCTATCGTAAGTGACTTTGGCCGGTAATAAATATTCAATACCGCTCGTGAGTTTCCAAGTGTCATTCAACTGGCGTGCAAAACCTAATGTAATATGATCTTCTAAAATTGCTGCCAGGAGTGGGTTGGAGTTCTTCTCTGGCATGGGATTTTTGCCATGATTATAACCGGCGTATAGGGTGGTTAAATTATCATAGGTGTAAGCGGCACCTAATGCATAGACTATTTGGTTATGCCAGTTTTGTGGGCTTACTATTACAATCGCTTGTGGTGCTAGTGCATGATTAGGGTCGGTGGCTCTAGTGGTGACGTCATTAATTGCATCTGCCCAATTAATCCAATTTACTTTTGCAGAAAGTAACCAGTCTTCATTGGGTTTAAACGCCGCACCAATTGCAATTTCGCGTGGCAACGCAAAGCCTTTAATGCTCAAGTTGTTATATTTAACAATACCTAGACCTGCACTGGTAAAGTTAAATTTTGCAGTGCCACCAGTTAATGGAAGTTCAGTTTTTTCGGTGTAGCTTGCACCTAGTGTCCATGCATCATTGAGCTTATATTGAGCGCCTAGTTTTAGCCCAAAACGCACTGCACTCGCACCTTCATTCTTGAATCCTGCAAAAACAGCATTTGAGGTGTCGTAAAAGAATTTCTGTTCAATACTTGCATAAACTAAGCTGACAGATGCGCCTAGTGACAGTTTGTCTGTGACTTGGCAGCCAAAGCCTGGTGTGATTTTGGCAATACCAAACAGTGAGTACATTTCATCATCAGTACCAAATACGGTGTTGATATGTTTAAACACTGCACCCGCACCACCTTGCGTAAAGAAACCTACCCCTGCTGCACATGACGTATTTTCTATTGACTGTGCATAACCGCCGCCTGCTAATAATGTATAACGATTATCTGCATGTTGATCGTTTAGCGCATCTTCATGCGAGAGGTCAGTAGTACGCAGCAAAGATCCAAATCCATCAAATAAGCGACCTTGAATTTGCGCTAGACCTGCGGGGTTAGTATTAAGCGCACTGGTGTCACGTGCCACCGCAGTATCAGCGCCGCCCATTAGGGTTGATTCTGCACCAAAGCCAATTAAGTTGATTCCGTTGGTGGCAGTAGCAGAAAAACTTATCGATAAACCAACTGTAGTTAAAAAAACATGCAATCGGTTAATCGTCATAAATGAACCTTAAGTAAATGAAAAAAGTAAGTTAGGTAATGGATTTCGTATAGTTAATTAACCCATTAGTTGAACTGTCATAGTTAGTGATGACTTCAGCATTGGTGAGTTGTGGCAAAATTTGTTGTGCGATTTGTTTGCCGTATTCAACGCCCCATTGGTCATAGCTATTGATGTCCCACATGATGCCTTGCACGAATATTTTA
>JBDSHU010000046.1:0-3428 GCA_039918335.1 Methylotenera sp.
TCATTTGCTCAACAACGTCGATTCTGATGTATTGATAGGGATCGTTTATAACACACACCAGAAAGTTGATGATCTGCTGGGTTGGATTATGCTGGCATTTGAACAGCCATATCAAGGCCTGTCAGAAATAGCACTTTTTGACGCTTTTCAGCAGTTTCTGATTTCAAGCTATGTAGCAGGTCGTAGAGTTGTGCTAATTATTGATGAGGCGCAGAATTTGAGCCCTGGTGCACTCGAATCTCTACGTATGTTGTCTAACATTAATGCAGATAAAGATCAGATGCTGCAAGTAGTGCTAGTCGGGCAACCGCAATTAAGGGAGTTGCTTCGTAGGCCTGATTTGCAACAGTTTTTCCAGCGTGTTGCTGTAGATTTTTATATCCCACCTCTGCAGCCATTTGAAGTTGCAAAGTATATTGAGCATCGGTTAAAAGTAGCTGGCCGGCAAGAGCCCTTATTTACACAGCGTGCAATAGAACGTATTGCAGAATCAAGTAAAGGAATTCCTAGAAGTATCAATATCTTAAGTGATATGGTCATGGTCTATGGGTATTCCAGTGGGGCAGAAAAAATTGGCGTGGATTTAGTGGATGAAGTTTTGGGTGACCGTTCAGAGTTTGGTGTGTTAGGCTAGAAATCACCCCAATATGGGTATGATAAAAGTCTAATTTTTTAGTGCGGAATGCACTTTTATAGAAGCCGCTAAATATATGGTTAAAGTAATAAGTAATAATTGAGATTGTAAAAATGTTCAACGCTTCAACACATAATGGTATGCTGATTATGTAGATTGCTTCTCTGATGAATGAAGGTATTTTGGTGCCCGGAAGAGGACTCGAACCTCCACATCTTGCGATACTAGTACCTGAAACTAGCGCGTCTACCAATTCCGCCATCTGGGCCCGGATAAACAAATGACTTTCGTCATGTTTTAGAAATTAACTTTAAGCCATATCAATATCAGTGGCATTAAATTTTATATTAAAGGTATGCTTTGTCAATGACAAAAAATAACAATCAAAACAGTAGCAAGCAAAACAAAAGAAATAGCGATCCGCATGCGGATCGTGAAGCGAGTCGTTATGAAACACCACTTCCAAGCCGTGAACTAATATTATCCAGCATGAGTGATCAAGGTATTCCTCTAAGTGTGGAGCAGTTATACATATTACTGGACATTAGCGAAGATGAGCGCGAGATTTTTAATAAACGCCTGAACGCGATGGAGCGTGAAGGGCAAATTATTAAAAACAGAAAAGGTGCGCTATGCATTGCTGATAAGCTAGATTTAATAGCTGGTGTGGTGCAAGGCCATCCGGATGGGTTTGGCTTTCTCATTCCCGATGACAAAACCAAATTAAATGGCGAGGATCTATTTTTAAGTCCTAAAGAAATGTCGCAAGTAATGCATGGTGACCGTGCAATCGTACGTATGAGCGGCTTGGATAGAAGAGGACGTCCTGAAGGCAAGTTGGTAGAAGTGCTGGAGCGACGTACGCAAAAATTAGTCGGTCGCGTGATTCGTACCAGCGGTGTGACTATTGTAGCGGCCGAAGATAAGCGCATTAACCAGGATATATTGATTCCCTATCATTTGGATATGAATGCTAAATCTGGTCAAGTAGTGATGGTTGAACTCACAGAGCAGCCTTCATCCCTTGCACAGCCTATGGGTAAAGTAGTCGAAATCCTGGGCAATTATGCAGATAGCGGCATGGAGATAGAAATTGCATTGCGTAAACATAATCTCCCACATGAATTTACCAAAGAGGCTGTGCAGCTTGCCGAGGCTTATCCTAGACTAGTTCAACCTGCGGATTATAAGGGCCGTATTGATTGTCGTGAAATGCCATTGATTACCATTGATGGTGAAACTGCTCGCGACTTTGATGATGCGGTGTACGCAGAACCACAAGGTAAAGGCTGGCGTTTGATAGTGGCGATTGCAGACGTGAGTTTTTACGTGAAACCTAGCGATGCCCTTGATAAAGGTGCGTTTGAACGTGGTAATTCGGTGTATTTCCCACGCCGCGTGATTCCTATGTTGCCTGAAGCATTATCTAACGGCTTATGCTCGCTAAACCCAGATGTAGAGCGCTTGTGTATGATCTGCGATATGCAGGTGGATGGTTTGGGTATTGTAAAACAGTACAAGTTTTATCCTTCAGTCATGCGGTCACAGGCACGTATGACTTACACGCAAGTACACGAAATATTACAAAATCCACAAGGTGAATTAGCAACTGAATACACTTGGTTAATGCCACATTTGCAACATTTGCAAAGCGTGTATAAGTTGATGCTTGCACAGCGCGAAAAGCGTGGCGCGATTGAGTTTGAGTCATCAGAAACCATGATGATATTCAATGACCAAGGCAAGATAGAACAGATTGTGCCTGTTATACGTAATGAGGCGCATAAACTGATTGAAGAATGTATGCTGGCGGCCAATGTGTGTGCCGCCAACTTTTTGAAAGGTCATGAACATCCTGCCTTATATCGTATCCATGAAGGCCCAACCCCAGAAAAACTTGAACTATTACGTGCGTTTATGGGTGAATTCGGCTTTGGCGTTGGTGGCGGTGATACGCCACATGCGAAAGATTACGGCAAGTTATTAGACAAAATTAAAGAACGCCCAGATGCACAGTTGCTACAAACTGTATTATTGCGCTCTATGATGCAAGCAGTGTATAGCCCAGATAATGTTGGTCACTTTGGGTTGGCTTATGAAGCTTATGCACATTTTACCTCACCGATTCGTCGTTATCCTGATTTGCTGATTCATCGCGCTATAAAAGCTGTATTGAATGGAGATAAGTACAAGCCAGGAGATTGGAGTGCTTTAGGTATTCAGTGCTCCATGACAGAGCGCCGTGCCGATGACGCTACGCGAGATGTGACTAACTGGCTTAAATGCTTTTACATGCAAGATAAAATCGGCGAAGTGTTTGAAGGTACTGTGGTAGGCGTCACTAGCTTTGGCCTTTTTGTAGCATTAGATGGCGTCTATGTAGAAGGCTTGTTACACGTGACAGAACTAGGTAATGATTACTTCCATTACGACAAAACACGTCATGAAATGGCGGGAGAGCGTACTGGTGTGCGGTATCGTTTAGGCGATAGATTAACCATTAAAGTAGTACGTGTAGACTTAGAAACTACTAAAATTGACTTTACTTTAGTGAATAAAAACAATTCAGTAGACGATGGTACTGATGTAAACTCTAATAAATTAAAAAATAAATCTAGTGATGATTTTAAAAGGCGTGATAATGCCCAATCTACTGTAAAATCCGACACTAAATTTGAAAATACTTTTGGTAATAAACCTGCAAAAAAATCAACGGTTTCCAGTAAAACAGGCAGTTCAAATAAAAAAAATACCAGTAGCAAGTTAACGTTAGGTTCCAAAACTAAGCCAAAAG
>JBDSHU010000047.1:0-3785 GCA_039918335.1 Methylotenera sp.
GCTTGGTTGGTGATTGTCGCAGCTGAAATGCTCAACGGTGGCGCGGGTATTGGCTTCTGGTTGTGGGATGAATACAACGCATCAAACTATGAACACATCATTATCGCAATTTTTGTAGTGGGTATTATCGGCTTGATACTAGAGCAAACTTTAATTGCCCTAGCTAAACGTTTTAATTACGAATAAAAGGCTGACTATCATGAGCGAAACTACAAATAACTTAGAAAAAAACACAGATCGTTATGTGTACATTGAAGATGTAAACATGCGTTTTGAGACTAAATCAGGCGTGTTTGAGGCATTGAAAAACATCAATTTATCCATCAATCAAGGTGAGTTCGTTTCAATCATCGGTCATTCTGGTTGCGGTAAATCAACTGTGCTCAATTTGATTGCAGGCTTGTTGCAACCTACAGATGGGCATTTATTTTGTGCAGGCCGTGAAATTGCAGCACCAGGCCCGGAGCGCGCAGTGGTGTTTCAAAACCACTCATTACTACCTTGGCTGACATGCGCGGAAAACGTGCATTTAGCTGTTGAGCGTGTATTTGGCTCTGAAACGCAAGTACAGCAAAGACTACGCACTTTAGCCGCGTTAGAGTTAGTTGGCCTATCACATGCTGCAGACAAACGTCCGAATGAAATCTCTGGCGGTATGAAGCAACGTGTGGGCATTGCACGCGCACTAGCGATGGAGCCAAAAGTATTACTGTTAGATGAGCCATTTGGCGCTTTAGATGCATTAACGCGCGCCAATCTGCAAGATGAATTAATGGGGATCATGTGGAAAACGGGCGCAACAGCAGTAATGGTGACACACGATGTAGATGAAGCGGTATTACTTTCAGACCGCATTGTAATGATGACCAATGGTCCATCAGCGGGTATCGGTGAGATTTTGGACGTCAATCTGCCGCGCCCCAGAGCGCGCCTGGATTTAGCTGAAGACCGAGATTACAACCATTTACGTAGTGAAGTGTTGCGCTTCTTATACGAGCGTCACGCAAAAAAAGCAGCTTAATTGCAGTTAACTTGAATCAATCTTTTTAAAATAATTTTTACATCAAAGGGAAGAACATATGAAATCGAATGCTTCATTTAAGCTCAATGTAATCGCGGCTTGTACAAGCTTAGCTTTATTAAGCTTGACGCAATCTGCTTATGCAGAAGATGCGGCTGCGGAGCCTGAATACACATTTTTAGACTCGATCAAGCAAGGTAAACACATGACCAACTTTCGGTTACGTTACGAGAATATCGATCAGGACAGCTATCAAGGTACGACAGCAGCGGCCAAGAAGCAGGAGAATGCCAGCGCATTGACTTTGCGCAGCTTGGTTGGCTGGCAAACTGCCCCTTATAAAAATTTCAGTTTCGGCTTACAGATTACCGACGTACATGAGTTTACGGATAACTTTAACGACCGTCGTGAGAACCAGCCTGAACATAATAACGGTACTGCTTTAGCGAGCCTGGAAAAAAGAAAATATCCGAACGTTGTGGATCCTGGCTTTACTGACGTGAACCAAGCTTTCATTGACTGGACCGGCATCAAGAATACCCGCGTGCGTTTGGGCCGCCAACAACTCAATCTTGATAACGTGCGTTTTGTCGGCGACATCGGTTTCCGCCAAAACATGCAGGTGTTCGATGGCGTTAGTATCCTGAACAAAAGCATCCCTGATACCGAAATATTCGCAGCACATTTTGATCAAGTACGCCAAATTACCACCGAACTGCGTCAAGGCAATATCGATATCCTGAACGCAAAATATCGTATTTCACCAAGCGAAGCCGTTATTGGTTATGGTTACTTCATTGACTCTGCCAACCTAGGACAGAACGGCAGCAATCCAGCGATAGTTGGCACAGCCGCACAAGGTGGCAATGGTCTGGGCGGTAGCAGCGATCTTCCAGCCTCTGCCACCAATGTAAACCCAAGCCGCACGGATGCCAGCAGCAAAACCTTCGGTGCACGTTTAGATGGCGTACGTAAAATCGACGACAACTGGAAAGTGTTGTACACCGCAGAATATGCTAAACAGGACGATTACAAAGGCGGCAATCCTTTGATTGATGCGTATTACTATAAATTTGGCGGCGGTGCGATGTATGACGTCTGGTCACTGCGTATCGACCAAGAAAAACTCTCTAGCAATGACGGTAAATATGGCTTCCAAACGCCTATGGGTACTAATCACTTGTTCCAAGGCTGGGCGGATCATTTCTTAGCCACACCGCGCCAAGGTATTATCGATACTTACATCACGTTTGCCGGTAGCATCCAGAAAGCCAAACTTTACACGGAATACCATGTGTTCAAGTCTGATGAGAAATATCAATCACTTGGCCACACCGCAGTAAACCCAAACCTGGGTGACAAATATGGTACCGAATTCGATGCCGGCATAACTTACCCATTCAGCGACAAGATACAAGGCAAACTCGAATACGCCAAATTCAGCGAGTCTGACGTATACGGCACCTCCTTGCAAAATGCAGCACGCAAAGGTGATAAAGAAATGTTCTGGGTTACTGCGATGTACACGTTTTAACGTTTTCAAAATAGAGATTGATAATTAAATTTAACAATCTAGTAAAAATAAAATGGGTCATTAAAGCCTTACTTTAATGACCCATCATCAATCAGTCAGTAATCGCTATTAAAGTTTGTGACTTTAAATTTAGATACAAGCAATTAATTCCCACCAACGATGGTGACTTCTCAAAAAGCAATACAAAGGAGCGGCTATGTCTAGCGTTAACGTACCTATCATCAAAAAACAAAACGCATTAAACAAGTATCGCGGCATTTTAATCGCCATCACTTTGTTTTTAGTATTCAATTTAAGCGTACTTGCGCTCAACTTTTACACGTCATCTACGCTCAATAACGATGCTGTTTCCATTAACTTATCAGGCCGGCAACGGATGCTATCGCAGCGCACCACTAAAGTACTGCTGTCCATCCAAGTGGATGCTGCACAAGGACAATTTAACGATAAGAACACTGCTGAGCTTAAAAAAGTCAGCTCACTGTTTGACACGACATTGAATGGTTTTAAAACAGGGGGCACGGTATTAGGCGGTGATGAAAAGCCGGTAATGCTGCAAAAAGTGTCTGACCCTGCAGCGATAAAAGCGGTAGATGAAGCCTTACGCATATGGCAGCCTTACAAAAAACTATTACAACCGGTCATTAACAGCACTGTTGTGGATGAGTACAGTCTGGATATTGCTACGCTTTACGCACGTGAAAACAACTTAACACTGCTAAAGTTGATGAATGACCTCACGACTCAACTAGAAAAAAACACTAAAGCGAAAGCCAGCAACTTGCAAATGATTCAAACGATTGCCTTAGTGCTGTCGTTATTATTATTTGCCAATATTGTATTTAATGCATTGCGTAAACTGCGTGCATCAGATGGTGAGATTGAAAAAGCACAACGTGAAACGACTGAGATTCTTAACACAGTGAAAGAGGGTTTGTTTTTGCTAGACCCTCAATTTTCAGTAGGTAGCCAATTTTCTAGCTCAATAAGCAAAATATTGCAGCATGACATCAGCGCCAATATACCGTTTATGCCTATCCTGGAAACATTAGTTTCTGCCGATATCTACGTTTCTGCGCAAGATTATATTACCTTACTGTTTGGTAATAAAGTTAAAGAAAGTCTAATGCTAAGCTTGAACCCACTGATGCAAGTAAAAGTACAAGCTAAAAATGACTCAACACCCAGATATTTAAGCTTTCAATTTAATCGTGTAGTTGAAGAAAAGCG
>JBDSHU010000048.1:0-3627 GCA_039918335.1 Methylotenera sp.
ATGGTGCGTTTGAACTCATTAAGTCCTTAGACGACAGCAATAGCCCGCAGCGTATTGTTTATGTTTCTTGTAACCCTGCCACATTGTCGCGTGATGCCGGTGTATTGGTGAATGAAAAAGGCTACACACTTAAAGCAGCCGGCGTTATCAATATGTTCTCGCACACAGCCCACGTTGAGTCGATCGCACTTTTTGAACGCGCCGTTATTTAGTGAATTTCGCGGTATTGAGGGAGCATTTTTTTAAAATTTATACGCATAAACAAACCTCATACAGATTGCATAATCTAGTAAAATTGAATGCTATGAATGTATTTAGATTAATGGCTGGAGTTTGTTTAAGTTTAATTTTCACGCATGCTATCGCTGACACTAATGCTCCAATAAATCAAAGCGCCGTACCGGCAAGTAAGCAGGAAATTGTATTTGCCATTGCACAAATGCCGCTTAATTTAGACCCGCGTTATGCGACTGATGCAGCCTCCGCGCGCGTTAACCGTTTAATCTATCAAAGTCTGGTGGATTTCAACGCACAATCAAAAGTCGTGCCTAGCTTAGCTTCCTGGGTCCAGATAAGCCCTACAGAATATCGTTTTACCCTTAATAAAAACCGTGCATGGTTTCATCATCATCTACCGCTGACTTCATATGACGTTAAAGCGACCTATGAGTCTTTAATTTCACTTAAAGATTCGCCGCAATCAGCAGAGTTCTTGAATATCCAGGCGATTCAAGCCGTTGATAATGACACCGTTATATTTCAATTGAAACAGGCAGATAAGAGTTTTCCTGCTAAGTTGATCGTTGGCATATTGCCAGCCGATTTGATTACAAGAAAACATGATTTTTCTCACAACCCGATTGGTAGCGGTAGTGTTAAGTTTGTGTCATGGCAAAATAAACTCACTTTAAAACGTATACGAGATAATCAATCGATTAGCTTGGTTGAGGTGAAAGATCCTACTGTGCGTGTGCTAAAACTGCTACGCGGCGAGGTGGATCTATTGCAGGGGGAATTGCCGCCGGAACTGGTGAAATATCTACAAACTAAACCTGAAATTAGCGTTAAGACCACGGTAGGCGCTAATTTTTCGTATCTTGGTTTAAATATGCAAGACCCGGCCTTGAAAAATATCAATGTACGGCAAGCCATCGCCCATGCCATTGATCGCGATGCGATCATTCAAAAAGTGATGTCTACAAATACACGGATTTCGGGAGCGATTTTACCGCCGGAGCATTATACAAATGAAAATAGTCTCCAATTAAAACCCTATAGTTACAATCCAATATTAGCTAAACAATTGCTGGTAGAAGCAGGGGTAAAATTGCCCCTTAAACTCGTTTATAAAACATCGACTGATGCACAGCGCGTACGTTTTGCCACTATCATGCAAGCGCAGATGCAACCCGCAGGGATAGACTTGGAAATTCGAAGCCTGGACTGGGGTACATTTTTTGAGGATGTAAAACACGGCAGATTCCAATTATTTGGCCTTACCTGGGTTGGTATCAAAACACCGGAGATTTACAGCAAAGCATTAGGGTCAGAAAGTTTCCCGCCTAATGGCTTTAATCGCGGACACTATGCAGATAAAGCATTGGATAAACTACTGGCGAAAGAAGATTGGTCCCAAGCGACAACACGTATCCATCACCAGTTACCTTATATTCCCCTTTGGTATGAAGGCCAATTTGCGGCTATGCGTAAAAACATTAAAAACTATTTGCCTAAAGCGGACGGCAATTGGGACGACTTAACTACAATTGCAAGGTCGGCTACAATAACTCACTATGCATATTGAAATCTCCATCCAAAATCAAACCCTCACGTTATTTGACAATTTCGGTGGTGTAAAAGCTAAATATAGCGTCTCTACCGCAGCTAATGGCGTAGGCTGCGAAAAAGATAGTGGTTGTACGCCTTTAGGGCAACATATTGTTCGTGCAAAGATAGGCGCAGGTGCTGCAGCCAATACCGTATTTGTGGGACGTAGACCTACAGGGGAAATTTGCACACCAGAATTGATGGCGGAGTTTCCTAATCGAGATTGGATTTTGACCCGTATTCTATGGCTTTCAGGTACTGAGGTGAATAAAAACAGGCTGGGTAATGTAGATACGATGCAACGCTATATTTATATCCACGGTGCGCCAGAGAGCGTCGAGATGGGCAAGATCGGTTCGCATGGCTGTATACGCATGCGTAACACTGACATCATTGCATTGTTCGATTTAGTTGAAGCTGGGACACAAGTTTTGATTTCAGAATGATTAAGAAAATTACCCTTTCTATGTCATTCCGACGAAAGTCGGAATCCAGCGTCTTTGCCTTAGAGTGGTTAAAGCTGAATCTCAACGTCACTAGATTCCGACTTTCGTCGGAATGACGGATTAGGATATTTGAGTGTTTCTATTTAATAGAGTATTTAGTTTTTTTACCGTTATCTTCGGTGTATTACTGCTCACTTTTCTATTGATTCATCTGGTGCCTGGCGACCCTGTAGAAGTCATGCTAGGGGAATCGGCAAGTGTGGCCGACCGTACGCAATTACGCGCAGATTTAGGCTTAGATCAGCCGCTCATCCAGCAATTTGGTACATATCTAAGTAAATTAGCCCAGGGTGATTTTGGTCAGTCGATCCATACAAAAACGCCGATTGTGGAACTAATTAAAACGCGTTATCCAGCCACGCTAAAACTGGCGATATTGTCATTGTTAATTGGTTTAAGCATCGGAATTCCATTAGGCATTTATGCCGCGCTTAAAGCCGATAAATGGCAAGATTTTGTCGTCACTATCATTTCAGTACGTTTATCAGCCATGCCAGCTTTCTGGCTAGGGCCAATGCTGATGCTGATTTTTGCTGTGTGGCTAGGTTGGCTGCCGGTAAGCGGCATGGATTCCAGTGGCTCTATTGTGTTGCCCGCTATGACGCTTGGCCTTGGCCTAAGTGCAATCCTTACGCGCATGACGCGTACGAGTTTGCTTGAAGTACTGAATGATGATTATATTCGTACGGCACGTGCCAAGGGCTTGACCGAACCTGATGTGATTTTAGGCCATGCTTTACGTGCTGCCTTATTGCCGATCATTACAATAGTCGGTTTGCAAATGGGCAGTCTATTAGCCGGTACTGTAATTACAGAAACAATTTTTAGTTGGGATGGGATTGGCCGCTTATTGGTGGAGAGCATTGAAAAACGCGATTATCCTGTCACCCAAGCCTGTGTGCTGATTGTCGCTTTGAGCTATGTATTGGTGAATTTGTTAACGGATATGTTGTATCGATTTGCTGATCCTCGTGTGAAGTTTGGTTAGGCGTAAATTTTGGCTAAGTTAACTATTATTTTATGAAGAAATTCGCGATTTCGATTTTGGGCTTTTGGCTGGTTGCCGTGATATTGGGGCGATTTTTACAATTAACGCCCAACGCGATTAATTTGAATGCAATTTTAACCACGCCAAGTGCCGCCTACCTGCTAGGTGCAGATGACCTTGGCCGAAGCATATTAGCGCGGCTTTTACGTGGTGTAGAAGTGTCGTTCATCGTTGCCATGGTTGTGACATGCATTACCGTAACCACAGGTGTATTTGTTGGTTTAATCGCAGGATTTTACGGTGGTA
>JBDSHU010000049.1:0-7248 GCA_039918335.1 Methylotenera sp.
CGCCTGTCACCATCATAAACTGCACCCGCATGTGCGCCGTTCATGGCGATACTCACTGCGGTTTGAATGTCTGCCATATTGACACCTAGCCGCGCAATTTTTTCACGGTCGATATTGACCGTTAATATTGGTAAGCCTGTCGTTTGCTCTACCTTAACATCAGCACTGCCTGCGGTCTCTTCTAGCACCTTAGCAATTTGTTCAGCAGTTTCAGTCATTTGCGCTAAATCATCGCCAAATACTTTTACCGCTACATCACTGCGTACGCCAGATATCAGCTCATTAAAACGCATTTGTATCGGCTGTGTAAATTCATAGTTGTTACCTGGCACTTGGGCTACAGCCGCTTGAATTTGGACGATTAATGCATTTTTACTTAAGCTTGGATCCGGCCATTCTGACCTTGGTTTCAAAATTAAGAAGGTATCTGCAACACTTGGCGGCATGGGATCAGTCGCGATTTCTGCCGTACCAAGCTTGGCATAGACCTTATCCACTTGTGGAAAAGTTTTAATGGTTTTTTCCAACTCTTGCTGCATCCCTACTGCCTGGCTTAAGCTCGTGCCTGGGATACGCAGCGCATGCAAGGCAATATCACCTTCATCTAAACTGGGTACAAATTCACTACCCATACGCGTTAGCAATAGGCTGCTTAGTAGCACTGTTGTTATAGCCAGCACCAGCACAACTGCTTTATTGATGAGTGTCCAATCCAACACTGGCGTGTAGATTTTTTTTGCCCACTGCATCACCTTATTTTCTTTTTCTTCCACACGACCCGTTACAAAAAGTGCAATGGCAGCAGGAATAAATGTCACAGAAATGATCATCGCCGCGATTAAAGCCATCACCACAGTCAATGCCATCGGGTGGAACATTTTGCCCTCAACCCCTGTAAGTGCGAAAATAGGCAAATACACCGCCATGATAATCAGCTGACCGTAAATAAGCGGCCGTCTTGCTTCTCGTGCAGCCGAGAATACCTCAGTAAATCTTTCCTCACGCGTTAAATTGCGCCCAAATACACTTTGTGAGTGCGCAAGCCGCCGCATGGCATTTTCCACAATTACGACTGCACCATCGATAATAATGCCGAAATCCAAAGCGCCTAAGCTCATTAAATTAGCGCTGACTTTATTACCCACCATGCCAGTAAACGTCATCAACATGGCGAGAGGAATCACACACATGGTAATAATGGCGGCGCGTATATTGCCCAAAAAAACAAACAAAATCGCAATCACCAACAACGCACCTTCTATCAAGTTCTTTTTGACGGTGTTAATGGCTTTATCAATCAAAATAGTACGGTCGTAAACGGTATTCGCAGTAATACCCGCTGGCAGTGTTTTATTCACTTCAGCCAGTCTGCTTGCGATAGCTTGAGAAACAGTACGGCTATTTTCACCCATCAACATAAACACCGTACCCAACACGACCTCATCACCATTCATCGTAGCCGCACCAGTACGTAAATCACTACCAACAGAAACAGTTGCTACATCTTGAACACGAATAGGTGTACCGTTTCTAGTATCCAATACCACATTACTCAAGGCATCTAGCGCTAGATTTTGATTCTTACTATCAACCGCTATTTGACCTGGCACGCGAATTAAATATTGCTCGCCTAACTTTTCAATATAGCCAGCACCTTGGTTAGTGGTATTTTTTTCTAGCGCATTCAAAATATCACTCAGCGTTAGCCCATAACTCACCAGCGCGTCTAAATTAGGTGAAACTTGAAATTGTTTGCTGTATCCGCCAACAGTATTGATTTCTGTAACGCCAGGCACATTACGTAATTGCGGTTTAATAATCCAATCTTGCACCTCACGTAAATCCATCGCGGTATAGGGTGTACCATCTGGCTTAAGTGCGCCAGGTTTGGCAGATACCGTCCACATAAAGATTTCCCCCAAACCTGTGGCAATCGGCCCCATTTCAGAGCTAATACCTGCAGGCAGTTTCTCTTTTACCAGCGCAATGCGCTCGGCAACAAGTTGGCGGGCAAAGTAAATATCGGTGCCTTCTTTAAATACCACCGTTACCTGCGATAATCCATAGCGCGAAATGGAACGCGTTTCTTCTAAATTAGGTAGCCCGGCCATGGCCGTTTCTACTGGATAAGTAATACGCTGTTCAGTTTCTAATGGTGAGTAACCGGGTGCCGCTGAGTTAATTTGCACTTGCACATTGGTAATATAGGTACAGCATCAATCGGCAAATGTTGGTAACTCACGATACCCATAATTGCCACCCCTAAACTAATGAGCATCACCATCCAGCGCTGGTCAATCGCAAATGCAATCAGCTTTTCAAAGAGACCTTTTGCGCTATACGAATTTAAATCATGAGGATCTACGTCACTACTTTCCGATTTAATATTGGGGTCTTTAATGGTCATGGCTGGCTCCAGCTTTACCAAGCTCGGCTTTAACCACAAAGCTATTACCTGCAGCGTACTGTTCGCCTAAACTCAATCCAGACAGTATTTCTACATATTTACTATCACGACGACCCAACTCAACTGGTCGTGCCTCAAAAGATTCCCCGTAACGACCAAAGACCACATCACCATATTGCAAGGTTTGTATGGCTTCTAAAGATACGGCTAGCGGCACAGTCACTTCATCTGCCACCAAATCGATATTCACAGGCAAGCCAACTAACCAGTTTTGCTTCATATTAGGCATTACTACTCGAGCAATTGCAGTCCTACTTTGCAAGTCAACCAACGGAGCAATATAGGTAATCGTACCCTCCGTATTTTGCTCAAAGGAAGAAGCACGTACCGTCACTTTTTGCCCTGTTTTTACTAAGCCTAAATCTTTGATAGGGATATTCATTTCAGCCCATACCGTGCTTAAGTCTGCTACTTCAAACATCATTTGCGTCAGTTCAAGCACTTGGCCAGTCGCAACATTTTTGCGCGTAATCACACCATTTATCGGTGCTTTCAATTCATAGCGCGAACCACTACCGCCGCTAACACCCATGCTTGCCAATTTTTGCTGCTGCCGCGCCAGTTCAATTTGCGCTAACTGCAGATCATTTTTAGCGGCAAGGTAGTCTTGTTCGGCTGAGATTTTCTCGCGCCACAAACTCTCTTCACGTATTAAAGTGGTTTTAGCCAGATTCAAACGTTGCTGTGCTGCTGATAAGTCAGCGCGGTTTTCTGCCACACCTAAGCTCGAAATCACGGCCAACGTTTGGCCTTTTTTAACTTGATCGCCCACATTCGCTGCCACACTTTCTACAATGCCACTCATACGCGGCAAGACCTGCACCGCTTTATCTGCATTTAATTTAATTTCGCCTAATAAGCGCAAATTGGTTTGGATACTAGCTGGTGAAGCCGTTAACACCTCAATCGCATTATGTTTGAGCTGCTGCGCTGTCAATGTCACCCTTGCTTCTACTTGGTCATACGCGAATTGATGCGTTTTTCCAGCATTTTTCGCTTCAATATTGACTTTGAAGGAATGCGGTTCTGCTACGATGATCTTTGAAGTTAAATAATCATTTTCTGGTGCAAATGCAAATAGCTGGGTATCGCGTCCCAATCGCGACAACTTTAAACTTACGACAGAGTTTGCTGCTGCTAAAGGTTTATTGTTTAAATAAGTATAAAGCCTGAATTGTGGTGGCTGATTCTGCTCAAAAATCGTGACCTCCAACGCATAGTCGCCGTCAGTAAATAATTTACCGCCGTGTGGGCCTTTCACACTTTCTACCGCCATATTCACATGACCATGCTCGTCGCCATCTGCATGCTCAACTGCGGCAGACGCTTCAGCATGCTCCCCGTGCTCATCACTGTCCATTGCTGGTTTTTCAGTTTTGAGAATCAGCCCTGCTAATACGATACCTACTATTAAAATTGCGATAACCAGCCATTTTTGCTTAGTTATTTTCATGGCGATTCCTTTTGAAATGATTCAGATTTATGGTGGTAAGGCTTGCCTAATATATTTTGAATATCTGCCTGCGCCTCACGTGCTGATGCAAGTGCCTGAATAAACTGTGTCTTAGCTTGAAACAGCGTGCGTTGTGCATCCAGCACTTCTAGAAAGCTAAATTTGCCAAATTCAAATCCCTTACGCGCGGCTTCATAAGCGCTTTGTGCGCCTGGCAAAATATCGCTGTTATAGGTATGTGCAGCTTCAATCTGCAGTTGCCTACGGCTATAAGCATCCGTTAACTCTTTAGTTAACTGATTTTCCAAGGCGATTTTTTCACTCTCTGATTGTAGTTGCCTTGCCTGCGCCCCCTGCAAGTTACCTTGATTTCTATCGAATACCGGAATAGGAATTGATAATCCAATCACCGCCTGATTGATGCCGCCTAATTCCTCATTCCGTTTAGCGCCAAGGCTAACCGTTACATCTGGCGTTTGTTTGGCCTTTTCAATATCGCGCAAAGCTTGTTTTTGCGTGATAGCAAGCCTGGCTTTCTGTAACCGTGGAGAATTTTGTAGTTGTGTGACCAACTCATCAAGCGTGGCGATTTCATTGATATTGTCTAACTCGCCCGCAGCAGTAAATGCAGCATTGTCTGAATGAACATTGCCCCACAAACCAGCTAAACGTTTTTTGGATGAAGCCAACTGTTGGTTAGCCGTTGCCAGCTGCATTTTCAAACCAGCCTCAGCCACCTTGGCTTTGGTTTCTTCAACCGGTGAAACTTTACCCGCTAGTACACGCTTAGCCGTTGTTTCTTTGGATTGTATAGAGATTTGCAGCAGTTCTTGTGCCAGCGTTAGTGCTTGTTGAGCCGCCAATACCTGATAAAAAGCGGCATACACCTTGGCATCGATTTCTGCCTGTGCAATCAAGATATCTGCATCTGCCATTGCCAGATTAATATCTGCCGCTGCCATCCGTGTATCACGTTTACCTGCAGTTTCTAACGGCTGGCTAATCAGTATGGTTGAATTTCGATACTGGCTACGTAAATCTTCAACCTGTGCCGACAGCGTTGGGTTAGGTCGGGCTGCCGCCTGCAATGTGGCGGCACTTTCTACCTCTCGCGCATGTTGAATGACCGCAATGTCTGGGTTAGCCTGTAGTGCAAGTTTGATTGCTTCATCTAGTGTAATAACGCCGCCAGCTGCAACAGCCAATGTGTTTACACTTAAGGTTGCGCCTATTATTACAAAAAATATTTGTAATATAAATAATAAGGGTCGAATAATACTCATCTAATTCTCCTAAAAATAGAAAAATCAGCGAGCGCCTAGAAAGGGAGGATAGTACTGAAAGTTATCTTAAATGACGCTACGCCGAACTAAATCAGCTGCAGCCATTTAGGACGGTCTAACACATTAGCGGTAGGTGTTGGATAAACCAATGAATATTGGCTTAAAAACTGGACACTTAATGCTTCAAATACAGGCAAACTGTAATTCAACACCTCACCGCATGATAAGTGGCAGAAGCCAAAATGCATATGATTACTAGGTGCTTGATTACTGGGTGCTTGATTATTAGGAGTTTGTGATTCTTTATCGGCTGTATTGGTTTTTACATCACTGAAACTTATACTTGAATTTTTATGATGCTCGTGATGGCCAAAATGTGACTGCCCAACTGCCTGATTGTGTTGATTAGTATCATGCACATCATAATTTGCTACCATCGCCCAAGCATATTGGTGTGGTAGCATAAACATCATCACAATTAGAAAAAGCTTTTTCATTAAACGTTAATTACATAGCTAAGTTTGAATTCAAAAGTATTTAAAATTGGAAAAGCTTCTACACTGAGAATGATGAACCGCAACCACACGTAGTCGTTGCTTGCGGATTACGGATGACGAACTGTGAACCTTGCAAGCTATCCTGATAATCAATCTCAGCGCCCATCAAGTATTGCAAACTCATTGGGTCAATCAACAAAGTCACAGTATCTTTTTGCACTTGTGTATCATCGTCGTTCACTTCTTCTTCAAATGTGAATCCATATTGAAAACCTGAACAACCACCACCGCTAACGAACACGCGCAATTTAAGATCTGGCGACCCTTCTTCTTCTATCAGTTCTTTAACTTTTTTTGCCGCGTTATCGGTGAATACCAACGGTGCTGGTATATCCATATGCGCTAAATCAGTGCTGGGTAAATCGGTAACTGCATTCATCTTGTACTCCTAAAATTCTTCAATAAAATCATTATGCTACTGCATGGCAGCAAGGTCAATCTATGTTTAATCTTGCACTAAAACTAAATCCAAAAACTTAATTACTATCGCTCTCAGTTTCTGATGCAGCATCGCCTAAATAAACGAGCTTGCCTTCGATCACCGCACCCGTGTGCATTTCTAGCGATTTATAATATACATCACCCGTAATACGCGCTTTGGGTTGCAGTTCAATAAACTGATTAGCCTTCACCGGGCCGGTCACCTTACCGTTAATCACTATTTTAGAGGCATTGATTGCACCTTCAACGTGGCCATGTTCACTTAGAATTAGTGTGCTGGGGCTGGCATTTGGTTCACTTACATTACCGCGAATTGCACCATCTACTCGCAAGCCACCCATAAAATGGATATCGCCTTCAATACGTGTATCTACGCCAATAAGAGTATCAATACTATTTTGAACTCGGTTACTTTTCTTAAAAAACATATTGATTCCCATCTGGATGCGTTAAGGCCGATTGATGACCCATAATGATAAAGATAGCAGACTAAATAAGCTGACATTTAAATGTCAGCTTATAGTCACTTCTTATTCATCATGCTCTTGTAAAACAACAAGTCTTCTTTAATCTTAATATTTTCATCTTGCACAAGGTTCAACTCTTTTGCAAGATTACCTTGTGCGGCCTGCTCTATTTGCAATTGACGACCCATCTGAATGATTTTGGTCTGCATGCTCTGATTTTCAAGGGTAGATTGCTTTAATTTTTCACTTAAATTCTCGCCACCGCCAACAAACTGCCAATACGCAATCAAATATCCAACAGCAACGAACAACACTGCAACGCCCCATTGAAAATACCAGGGTCGCTGTGAGCGAACCGCGACTTGTTTGGCAGTTAGGCCAAAATGCCTACGGATTCTTCTTCTTACAGGTTTCATTTAGATGGGTTACTATGCCTATGGCAACAACGGCACCACTTCTAATCCCGTATTTTCGGGTATGTCAAACATGATATTCATATTTTGCACTGCTTGACCTGCTGCGCCTTTCACTAAATTATCGATCACCGAAAGCACCACGACGATGTCACTATCTTGCGGCT
>JBDSHU010000050.1:0-4949 GCA_039918335.1 Methylotenera sp.
GGCTTTAACCCAATATCAGGCACTTGATGAATGGATGAAGCCAAACTATATGCAGTTGATTGACGCAGAGAAAACTGATTTCCTGCAGACTCTAGCGCGAAATATCCAGCGCTTTCATGCTTTAGGCATGGTGCATCGTGCGCTTTATCCTAAACACATTTTTATCAATACCATTCAAGCATCACAGATTGCTGTGATTGATCTTGAAAAAGCGCGTTTGACTAAGATTGGTTGGTATCGGACTTATTTTGACTTGGCTGCACTATTTAGGCATGCAACCTGGTGGAGTAAAGAAGAGCAGCTGATTTTTTTTAAAGCCTATTGTCTAAAGTCGCAGCTTAATAGTTGCGAACAATGGTTGTTCAGAAGGATATTAAAACGTGCAGCTCGCTAAAAATATTCATTCCTTGCCCAATTTCAGTATAGGGCTGGTAAATTACAAAACACCGGAATTAACCAAGATTTGTTTATCTTTACTTAAACAGCATTTCGATAACGGTTTGTTAGATGCTAAGCATGTGCAGGTGTGGGTTGTAGATAACAACTCCCAAGATGCGAGTACCGATTATTTGCGCAGTTTAGATTGGATACATTTAATCGAACGAATTCCAGAGGGTAAAGAAGAAGGCTTTGCTGCACATGGTAAAGCGTTGAATATGATTCTTAGCCAGATGGAAGATGATTATTTATTTCTCATGCATACCGATACCTTTGTTTATGAGCCCAAAATCTTTGATGATTTCCTGCAGGAATGCTCAGAACAAATATTGGCAGTGGGATGTTTAGAACAACTCAATCGCGGTTATCTCCGAACGACATGGCGATTATCCTCTCGTTTTCTCAAGCACTATATCCGACGTGCGAAGCGTTCAGTAGGGTTAGATGGACGTGAACCCAAACCTTGGCGTGAACAGTATATCAAGAGCTTTTTTGCACTTTGGAACGTCAAATGGATGAAGCAGCAAGGTTATACATTCTTCATGGAAAGTCGTATTCCTACTTACGAATTGCAAGATGTGCTGCAAAGCCAAGGTAAAGATAAGCATATCCGCCTGATTTCCCCAATGAAATTGTTTAAATTTCTGGATCACGTGGAAGCTGGAACGGTTGGTCTAGTGGCCGGTTATGGTGACATGAATCGTCGAGTTAAGCGTAAAATGGCGATATTGAAAAAACTCAATCAATCTTAAAAGAAGTTAATATTTAACGCTATGACAACTAAAGGCTTTTTACCCATAAAACATGCGCAGGGTTTGCGCTTAGATAGTGCGGTCGCTCGAGAAATAGGCGCTGCTGTGATGGGTGAGTATGCTTTTGCTGAGCCATTCGCGCATGCGGTGATAGATGATTTTTTACCGCAAGCAGTAGCCGATAAGTTGCTGGCGCATTTTCCTGCCGAAAAAAAGCAGCATGATAAAGTCTATGAAAAAGGCTATGGCGGTCAATTCAAGCGTCAAATATCGCCCTATGATTGCGATATATGGTTGCAAAGTGCGTTTGCTTTTTTTAACTCTCCCGCCATGCTGGAATTCCTGGAAGGTTTAACAAATATCAAAGGCCTTATACCTGACCCGTATTTTACCGGCGGCGGTTTGCATGAAATCAGCACAGGAGGCAAGTTAGGCATTCATGCAGATTTTCAAGTGATTGAAGCCTTGCAGCTAAAACGTCGTATTAACGTATTGATCTATCTTAATAAAGACTGGCAGTCTGCTTACGGCGGTAATCTGGAGTTATGGGATACTAAAATGCAACATAAGGTTAAAAGCGTGGCACCCTTGTTCAACCGCTGTGTAATCTTTAATACCGATGCAGACAGCTTTCATGGGCATCCTGATCCACTTACGACCCCCGATAATGTTACTCGAAAATCAATAGCCCTTTATTACTACACTGCGCAACCCATTGAAAATAATGCGGGTGAGTCTCGGCATACTTTGTACGTTGCTAGACCTAACGATACGCCGGAAAATATAGCTCAGGCGAAAAAATTGGCAGAAAAACGTGACAAACGCGCTAAGAAAATTCACGCAGGAAATAATACTGGTTTTCTAGATAAACTTAAAAAGCTATTCAATTCAAATTGAGTATTATCACTGACTCTGAATTGCAGGCTGACGCTTCCCCTGTATTGAATCCCATTGTATTGGCAAATGGCAGTGAGCTAAAGCTGCTTAATTTGGTGCGAAAAGTACCTGGTAAACGTCTGGTTTATCAGGCCGTCTGGCAAGATATGGCCGTGTATGCAAAAGTATTCATAGGTGAAAATCCACAAAAATACGCGCAACGTGACCTCCAGGGTATTCAAAGATTATTAGATGCCAACATACTTACGCCAAAAATATTGCTCAACGATGTTACAGCTGATGGTGCGGGTTACGTATTGATTCTTGAAGAGATTAGCCCGGCAATGAATGTTGAGGCGGTTTGGAATGGATTGCCGTTGTGCTCTAATCAACGCTTGCAAATAGCCTTAGATTTAGTGACAGAAATTGCAAAACACCATAATGCAGGCTTGCAACAGACTGATTTGTATTTAAAAAACTTCCTTTTACAGGAAAATTGGATTTTCACATTGGATGGTGATGGAATAAAACCCTTGCCAAAATCTAACAATGGGCAGATTTGTTTAAGAAATTTAAGTGCTTTGCTTTCAAAGTTTGATGTGCTTGAAATTGAAAACTGGTTGCCGCAGTTACTCAAGACTTATGGAAAAACCAGGGGCTGGCAAACTCTACCTAGACTTGAGTTGATGCAGCATCTTATTCAGTTGCATCGCACAAAAGTTGCCAATACTTACGCGGATAAAAAAGTATTTAGAACTTGTACCGATGTTCAAGTGAATGCTAATTCCAATCAATATTTTGCGGTGGCGAGAAGTTATGTAGGTCATGAGGTTTTGAGTGATGTCAAAGCGCTAGATCATTTTTTGTTAAAGCCAGCTTTTAAAAGCGGTAATACATGTACGGTAGGCCTGCTAAATTCGATTGATGCGCAAAAAGTAGTCATCAAGCGGTACAATGTTAAAAGTACATGGCATGGTGTAATGCGAAGTTTCAGAAAAACACGTGCCGCTGCTTCATGGGCCAATGCACATCGTTTGAATTTACTTGGGTTGCCGACAGCTCAGCCCGTTAGTCTGCTGGAAGAGCGCTTCTTTTTTGGTAAGTTGCGTGCAAAAAGTTATTTCTTAAGCATCTATATCAATGCACCAGATGTGGATATTTTTTTTGCAGCAGAGCGTGATATAGCAAAGCGTAGCGAAGCTGTTAAGCAAATCGTGGAATTGTTTTACCGTTTGTATTTGCTCAATATTTCACATGGCGACATGAAAGCAAGCAACATCAAAATCGTTGGTAATCAGCCTGTGTTGATTGATTTAGATAGCATGAAGCAGCATCGTTTCGTCTGGTTTGCCATCCGCAGCCATGCGCGAGATTTGCGCCGCTTTATGCGTAACTGGCAGGCTGATGGCGATTTGACGGCAGAATTTAAAAGCATGTTTAATCAGGTTTATAAAAACCGTCAACCATTGAAGCTGGCACATATTACTTAATACCGTTTTTTTAGATATAGATTTTTTAGAGACTTTTACATGATAGTTTTAGGTTTATCTGGTGCTTTAGGTCATGACGCTTCAGCGGCTATTTTAGTCGATGGAAAAATCATTGCGGCTGCGGAAGAAGAGCGTTTTATTCGTGATAAACACGCTAAAAATCTATTTCCATATGAAGCAGCAAAGTTCTGCTTAAAACAGGCGGGCATTAAAGCGGAAGATGTCGATATCGTTGCTTTTCCTTATGGTGAAATCCCGCTCAGTACCAACGCGCGTTGGCATTATGCTAAACGGCATTGGTATGCGCCGGATCGTGCTTTGGATGCGCTATTTAATGGCAATCGCCGTTTCCGTCGGAATCGTGATAAATCACTAAAACTTATGGCTGATCTAGGGTTAACAAATGCTAAATTTGTACCTGTGGAGCATCACCTTGCCCATGCTTCTAGTGCTTATCATTTAAGCGGTTTCAAAGAGAAAACTGCGATTGTCGGTATTGATGGTAAAGGTGAGTATGCGACCACGTTTTTTGGCTACGGCGAAAATGGCGTCATCCATAAAATTAAAGAGTTTTATGACCCAGATTCATTAGGCGGTATGTACGGCGCCATTACTGAGTATCTTGGTTTTGAGATGCTCGATGGCGAATTCAAAGTGATGGGCATGGCGCCTTATGGTGACGCGACGAAATATGATCTGTCGAGATTAGTCACATTTGAAAATGGTGATTTACGTATCAATACCGAGTTAGTCAATGTGGTTGGTTTACGTCGCTATAAAGAAAATGGCCGTGGGCATTATTTCTCCCCAAAACTGATCGAATGGCTTGGCCCTAAGCGTCATGGTGATGAGATTGATGATCCTTACATTCATTACGCAGCTTCTGTGCAAGCCTTGCTTGAAGATATTGCGCTGAAAATGATTGACTATTATTTAGGTGATATTATTCGCGAAACTGGACGAATTGCCATGGCCGGTGGCGTTGCGTTGAACGTGAAATTGAACCAACGCATTATTGCAATGCCAAATGTTAAAGAGCTATTTGTACAGCCGGCTTCCGGCGACAATGGTACGTCATTAGGTGCGGCCACATATGCTGCCCATCAAGCAGGCGATACCATTGCACCGATGCAGCATGCGTATTTAGGCCCTGCTTATACCACTGAAGAATGTATTGCTGCATGCGAAGCACATCCTAATAAGCCCAAATTTATACGTGTGGAAAATGCAGCGCAAAAAGGCGCTGAATTATTAGCGAGCGGTAATCCATTAGCATGGTTGCAAGGTCGTATGGAGTTTGGGCCGCGCTCATTAGGCTGCCGTAGTATTTTGGGTGACCCTAGCTATCCAGGTGTGGCTGATCGCATTAATGCGCAGATTAAATACCGCGAGC
>JBDSHU010000051.1:0-3053 GCA_039918335.1 Methylotenera sp.
CTCAATTTTGTTCATCCTAATCGCGTACAAGTGATGGGTTGTGCGGAGATGGACTATTTGCGCAGCCTGACTGTCGCGGATGCAGAGCGTGCCATTGGGAATTTATATTCCACTGATTTAGCTGCAGTTATTGTAGCGAATGGGGAAACAGTACCTGACTCGCTAATAGCTGCAGCCGATAGCCACTCCACCCCACTTTTTTCATCACCACTGCGTAGTCCTGAGTTGATGGATATTTTGAGTCACTTTTTAGCGTTAGCAGTGGCTGACACTGTGAGCCTGCACGGCGTGTTTATGGAAGTTCAGGGCTTTGGCGCACTAATTAAAGGCGATGCTGCCATTGGTAAAAGTGAACTTGCACTAGAACTTATTTCTCGCGGGCATAGACTCATTGCCGATGACATTGTTGATTTTTACCGCATTTCACCAGAGCGTGTTGAAGGTCGTTGTCCATCATTATTACAAGACTTTTTAGAGGTGCGTGGTTTAGGAATTTTGAATATACGCGCTCTGTTTGGCGACAATTCTGTTAAGCCGACCAAGCCGCTAGATCTCATTATTCAGCTTGAGATGGCAGATAAGTTAGCGCCACAATTGCTGGATAGACTCAGTATTAAAGCGCAACTTGAAGAAGTATTGGGAGTCAAAATTCCTAAAGTGCAAATTCCAATTGCAGCTGGACGAAATATCGCTGTGCTAGTTGAAGTCGCGATTCGTAACCACATGCTATTATTACGCGGTATAAATGGCACTAAACAATTTACCCAACGCCAACAGCGCGAGATGAAAAAATCAAAATAGCGGTAGCTAATTTAACCCACATCATGAAACAACTGATTATCGTCACGGGGCTTTCCGGCTCAGGAAAAAGTATTGCATTACGCGCACTGGAAGACAGCGGATACTATTGTATCGACAATTTACCTGCAACAATGCTGCCGCAAATCGCACAGCATTTGCACACAGCCAACCAAGACCGTGTGGCCATTAGTATTGACAGCCGTAGCGCAGCAATTGAAACCCTGCCAGCGCATATTGAACAACTCAAATCGCAAAACATCACCATTCAAGTATTATTTTTAGAATCTAACGTGGAAACCTTGGTTAAAAGATTTAGCGAAACACGCCGCAAACATCCGCTAAGTAAAGACAATACTACATTAGCTGAAAGTATTGCGCATGAACGGGAGCTACTCGGTAGCTTAGGCAGTTTAGGCCATGTTATTGATACCAGCCATTTAAGTGCTAATATTTTACGCGGCTGGGTAAAAGATATTGTTTCCATTGAACATGCTAGGCTAACCCTGCTATTTACGTCGTTTGGTTTTAAACATGGCATTCCGCTAGATGCAGATTTTGTATTTGATGTACGTTGCCTGCCCAACCCACATTACGATCCAAATTTGCGCGACCTGACTGGGCGTGATGCCGCAGTACAATCATTTTTAGAAGAGCACACCGCCGTGCATAATATGCTCACAGACATTCGAGATTATGTGGAAAAATGGCTACCATGTTTTGTAACGGATAATCGCAGCTACCTGACAGTGGCTATTGGTTGTACTGGCGGTCAACATCGCTCGGTTTATTTTGTGGAGCAACTAAGTCAATACTTCAAGACGCAACAAAAAGTGTTAACACGGCATAGAGAGTTAAGATAACTTAAGCTTTAGATAGTAATAAAAATATTTGTAATTAGAAAAGACTTGTAGTTAAAAAACTAATATTTAGAAATTTGGAGTAAGAACACAAATGATCGGTATTTTAATCATCACACACGGTAGTTTAGGCGAAAGTTTATTGTCGTGTGCCAAGCACGTAATTGGCAAAGAACCTGAACAGCTAGCATTTCTTGCCGTGAGTAATTTTGACGACCCGAATGGCTTGTTCCCAGAAGCACAAACCATGGTAAAAAGCCTCAATAGCGGCGATGGCGTACTAGTGCTATCCGATATGTATGGTGCAACACCATGTAACACGGTTGGTAAGCTATTGCAGCCAGGTGTGGTTGAAGGCGTTGCTGGAGTAAATTTGCCCATGCTGGTGCGCACGCTAACTTATCGACATGAACCATTGTTAACATTGGTTGAAAAAGCTGTGAGTGGCGGCAGAGAAGGCGTGGTACATTTCAATAAAGAGTCCTGTAGCAGATATGAGCAAGATTAAGCTAATATCAATATGTCTAACAATCACTAATATGAACAATAATAATTAATATGATTAGCACCGAACTAGAAATTATCAACAAATTAGGCTTACATGCACGTGCTTCTACTAAACTCACACAAACTGCCAGTAAGTTTGGCAGTGAAATTTGGGTGACTCGTAATGGCCGCCGCGTCAACGCAAAAAGCATTATGGGTGTGATGATGTTAGCCGCGGCTAAAGGCTCTTTTGTGACTATAGATGCAAACGGTGAAGATGAAGCTCAAGCAATTGAGTCTTTAACTGCATTGATCAATGATTATTTTGGTGAAGGCGAATAACAAAATAATATGTTTCTAAAAAGCATGATTTTGATAAGATCTATTGCACATGACTAGCTTTAGCATTCATGGCGTTGGTGTTTCTAGTGGCATTGCAATCGGCCATGCCCATTTAGTCTCTAATGCCTTACTAGAGGTCGTACATTATCAATTACCCAAGCATTTAATTGATGATGAAATCCAGCGTTTTACCGACGCGATAGCAACTGTTACAAGCGATTTAAAGCTTATTCACAGTAGTTTACGTAGCAATATGCCTGCGGAGTTAGGCGCATTCATCGGCACGCATTTAATGATGCTAGCAGATAAATCACTATGTGAAACCCCAAAAGACATTATCAGAAATGAGCAATGCAATGCCGAGTGGGCAATTAAGCTGCAAATGGATGAAATTGTTGAGCAATTTGAACAAATAGAAGACGAATATCTGCGAGAGCGTAAACAAGATGTCATTCAAGTAGTTGAACGGGTTATCAAAGTTTTGCTTGGCCATCAAAGTCAATTAACGACAAAGCAGCAAACCAGTGTACAACATTCCGAACGTAAACTGGTCTTGGTAGCACACGA
>JBDSHU010000052.1:0-2897 GCA_039918335.1 Methylotenera sp.
TTCTCATGCCACAATGGATGAAAATTCAATTTGCTAACCAGCCTATTTCTTTAGCAAGCCTTCAAAATAAGCCTCAACAACAGATGCTCCAATCTCTACCGATATTGTAGATGCAGATAATCAAAAAATTGGTACTCTGTGGGTAGTATTTGATTGGCGCTATATTCTCAATATTTTAAAAAATACTGAGAATAAAGGCAGTGCTGCCGCGCTATTGGATTCACAAGGGTTACCGCTTGCCTATACCGACAATTGGCAAAAAATATTAGCCTCTTACGAAATCTCAGCCTATTCAGATGTGAACAGTTTGGTGAATAAGCCAATCTTCAACTGGCAAGTCGCTATTACACAATATCGTGCTGTCGCCATGGCGCCCATCCAGCGCATGGGCTATATCTTCCTTTTTTTACTTGCAGCCACGGCATTGTTAACGACTATTTTAGCCACCGTATTCGCACGTCGGATTACCTTGCCGCTAGAAAAACTGACCAATTATGCTAACCGTTTTATTCGGTCATCCCTAGCCACTTTACCGCCTGCAGATGGCCCTGCTGAGGTACAGGCAATGTCAAATGCATTTGCAAAAATGATGGATGATTTAACGGTATCAAAAGAAAATTTAACGCGTGCGGCCAAGCTTGCAGTTGCGGGTGAAATGGCCGCAGCAATGAGCCATGAAGTACGTACACCCCTTGGTATATTGCGCTCATCGGCACAGGTGCTATCGCGTGAAAAAAATCTGAGTGCTGAAGGTCTAGAAGTGGCAGGCTTTATTACCACCGAAACTGAAAGACTCAATAAATTAGTTTCTACGCTAGTCGACTCTGCACGGCCACGCCAGCCGGAATTTACCATGCATGATATTGTTGCTTTAGTTGAACATTCAGTAGCAATGTTGCGTATGCAAGCACATAAAAAAGAGATCAGTTTAATGTTTGATTCAGGATTTAACTTACCTAAAGCGATATTGATTGAGTGTGATGGCGAGCAGGTGACGCAAGTGATGCTCAATTTATTGTTGAACGCTATTCAGGTATTACCCATGGGCGGTAAAGTTGAAGTCTCTCTATTTGAAGCACCTGACAGTGTCACCATTAGTGTGGCTGATAATGGCAGTGGGGTAGATGCAATACAGAAAGAACAAGTTTTTGATCCATTCTTCACGCAGCGTGCAGGCGGTATAGGCTTAGGTTTGGCAGTATGCCGGCAGATTGTGACTGCGCATTTTGGCACGCTTCATGTTGAAAAAAGTAATTTGGCAAGCATTAAGCAAGCCGGTACTGGCAATGAATCTGTTGAATTTGGCGCAGATTTTAGAGTGACATTACCCAAGTTACAATTACGATAAACGCCCATACCTTAATAACCTTGCAGATTAAAGAGTAAAAATTTTATGCCCCAGACTATTAAGCGCGTATTGGCCGTAGACGATGAGCCTAGCATGTTACGTTTGTTGGAAATTAGCCTGCGCCAGGCTGGTTACCAGCCAGTAACCGCCAAGGATGGCCGTGAAGCGCTGGATATTCTCCGCACGCAAGAGGTAGACTGCGTAGTGAGTGATTTGCATATGCCACGTATGGATGGCTTGCAATTGCTCAAAGAAATTCGCCTGGAAAATGCCGAGCTGCCAGTGATTATCGTTACTGCACAGGGTGAGATTAAATCGGCGATTGAAGCCATGAAATCGGGCGCGAGCGATTATATTTTGCGCCCGTTTGATTTGGAAGTGTTGGAAGTTGCCATCAAGCGTGCACTATCATTTGCACGACTATCGGTAGAAAACCAATTTTTACGTGAAGACAAGGCACCTACTACTGGGCTAGTAGGCAATAGCGCGGCCATGCAAAAAGTGCATGAAGCCATTAGGCAAGTGGCGCCAGAAAAAGCGACGGCTTTAATTATAGGTGAAACTGGCACTGGCAAAGAGCTGGTAGCGCGTGCGATTCACGAAGGCTCGCCACGTAAAAATGGCTTATTTGTTGCCGTTAACTGTGCGGCAATCCCGCATGAAATGTTGGAATCTGAATTATTCGGTCATGAAAAAGGCGCTTTTACCGGCGCGATTAAAGAGCGTATCGGTAAGTTTGAACTGGCAGATGGCGGTACTTTATTTCTGGATGAAGTCACCGAAATGCCGATGCAGTTACAAGCGAAGTTATTACGTGCATTACAAGAGAACGTGATTGAACGTTTGGGCGGAAATCGCCCGATTAGCGTAGATATTCGTGTGATTGCCGCAACCAATAGCGCGCCAGGCGATGCGATTAAAGCGGGTAAATTACGCGAAGATTTGTATTATCGGTTGAATGTTTTCCGCATTGACTTACCCGCACTTAAAGCCAGAAAATCAGACATAGCACTGCTCGCCAAACATTTTCTGGCTAATCGTCAAGTTGATATCTCTGCCGATGCAATCAACGCATTAATGCAATACGACTGGCCGGGCAATGTACGTGAATTAGAAAACGTGCTCGAACGCGCAGCGATTATCAGCGGTAGGCAAACCATTACACAGCAACACTTGCCAGCAGAAATGGTGAGCTTGAATGGACAGCCTGAAAAAATTTCTGAGACAGCCACGCTTTCGAATGATCTCAAAGCAAACAATAATCTTGCCTTGCCTAATGCAGTCATCGCGCTAGAAAAACGCTTGATTGCCGATGCGCTTAACATGACCAACGGCAACAAAAGTCGGGCGGCAAAGTTGCTGGAAATTAGTGAACGTTCACTGTGGTATAAGCTAGAGCAGTATCAGCTTAAATAAACTACTTTAAAACATCAGTATCCTCAATATAGGCATTTGAATTTACGTTTATTACTTGACACTGATTACTTAACGTTGTTAAATTAACAACGTTAAGTAATTAAAACGAATTCAATATTAAATATGCCGCCAA
>JBDSHU010000053.1:0-7716 GCA_039918335.1 Methylotenera sp.
CATCGAAGATGAAAATCAACCACGCAAAGATTTCAATGATGAAAACTGGCAAGACTTTGTCAGTGATATAAAACGAAGAGGCGTACAAACACCTATACACGTTCGCCCAGCAGTGGATGATATTTACACCATCATTCACGGTGCGAGACGCTACCGTGCTTCACTAGAGGCAGGGTTAAGTACGATAGCGGCCATTATTGAAACAAACGCAAGCGTGTTTGATGATTACAGCCAAGTGCTTGAAAACACCAAGCGCGCCAACATGGCAGCTATGGATATTGCACAATTTATACAAAAACGCATTGCAGCAGGCGATAGTAAAAGCAACATAGCTGAAAAGCTATCAGAGAATGCCAATTACGTGACTTATCACTTGGCTTTGCTTGATATGCCAGAATTGATTGCAGAGGCCTATAGACAAGGAAAAATCAAAGGCGCGCAGCTTATTTACAGGCTAATCAATTTATACAAAGACGCGCCAGTACTGGCGGAATTGCTTATCAATAGCAACGAAGAAATCACCAATGCATTGATATTGAAAGTCCGCAAAACAGAGGCAGCTACCGATACAAACAATGCTTCACAAAATGTTGATACTAAAGATACTGCACACGTCTCGGTCGCCACTCAAGTTTTACCTCATCACAACCCAGCGAATGAAGAACTGTCCACGGCTAAACGCACTGACCTGACTAAAATAGAAACTAGCAAAATCAAAAAACCGTTATTACTAGGCTTCTACCAAGATCATCAACCCTGCATGATACTGCTGCATCACAAACCAACAACGGCTGGCTTTATACACATTAAGCTCGAACTCACTGGTGAGTGTTTAGAAGTACCCACTGAAGGTATTAAGCTTAACCTGCTGACCGAAGCGCTAGGCAAGGAATAGGGCGCAGTGATACTAGATACCATCACTATTCAACAATGTGCGCCCATGGTGGATCAGCAGTTAATGATGCGCGTCATAAGCGTAGAGTCTAGCCATAATCCATACGCAATCGGCGTAGTGAATGCGCACTTGCAACGTCAACCGCAAAACCTCACTGAAGCCAAAGCCACCGCCCATTTTTTAGAAAATGCAGGCTATAACTATTCGGTAGGGTTGGCACAAATAAACCGTAGTAACTTTAGTCGTTTTAACCTTAATTTCAATAATGTATTTGATGTGTGTACCAACTTAAACGCGGGCGGCCAAATACTCAGTGAATGCCTAAATCGTGCAAGCGCACGAGGCTACCAAGCATATGTTACGCATAAAGCCTTGTCTTGCTATTACTCTGGCCAACTTAATTCAGCAGTTGGCACACAGTACGCTAACAAGGTACTCGCAAAACTGAGCATCAATACCAACCCTGCAAACAACAAGGCAATACAAGCAACGGCTATCACTGCCGATAAGTCAACAAATGCAGAAAATGCGGTGGTATTTTGATGTGTCTAGTCCCCTAGAGAAGTCCCGCGCAAGCTACAAAAAACCTTATATTTAAACACCCAATAAAAACAGACTGAAAGGAACAACATGCACCGCAACAAAAACAATCACACACCACGTCATATAGGCAATCACATCACTATTGTCGCAACTGGCTTTTTATTGACCACACATGCTTATGCTGCCGTTGGTGGAGTTACGCCAGGCTCAACTATCATCGATCAAGTCATCACATGGGCAGCGGCACTGGGACTGGGATACATGACACTGATGATTATGTGGACGGGCTATAAGTGCACCTCTGGTGGCGCAAGAATTCAAGATTATGGCAACTTGCTGTTAGGCGCCATTATGATTGGCAGTGCAGCAGCGATTGCGCTTTTGTTTTTCTAAAACATGAGCGACCTCATCTTCAAAGGTTGTACACGCCCCAGTATGATATTTGGCGTGCCGCTTGAGCCGCTAGCTTTCTCGTGCATTCCGTTATTTGTCATAGGGATATGGGGAATGTGGCTAATGCCGATGCTTGGCGTCACAGTCTTGGCGATGATTATCCCAATTATCGCGACTATGCGACTGATTTCAAAGAGTGATGATCAACGTTTAATGCAGCATGTACTTAGGCTAAAAATGAGTGCAAGGCATCGTAATAGTAAGTTTTGGGGTGCAAAAAGTATTGCGCCTATGCGTTATAAAAAGCGTCCATAAATGACTACTGCCGTGGATAAAACATTAGCAGTCAACACGCAATGGTTTCATGTATTTAAATCCATGATTGACAGTGGCGACCTTGCCAATATCAGTGGGTCTGCACTTAAAGTGTATTTGGTCATTAAATCACATGCCAACTTTAATACAGGCGCCTCGTTCCCATCTGAGCATATCTTGTCAGTGAAATCGGGTTTATCCATCTCGCAAGTAAAAAGAAATCTCGTGGAATTACGGCAATTATCGTACTTGTTAACGGAAAAAGTGGGCAGAAAAAACCACTATGTGTTACGAGAAAAGATTGTGCTAAGAGACCTGTTTGACAATAACGTGGCAGAAGCATCTTGGGATTACATCCCGAACAAGGTCACTGATATTGTCGATGACATCAAAAATTACGTGCATTCGGCACAGCAAATAGATGCCAAAGTGATTCATATTGAGAATTTGCAAATCAATATCAACCAGGTCAATGACAATGGTGTTGTCATCAATAATCAGTCAAAAGGCATGGTGGACTTATCGAAGTTCGATCAAAACATGCAACATTTCATCAGGAAATTTGCAGAAAAATCAGGCGTTATCATCAAAGAAAACGCAACAAACAACGCAAATATTGAGCCAGACAGGGTTCACCCATGAGCAGTATTACGTCAATAGGGGTCATGCATGGGCTGCTTTCTCCTGTGGGTAACTGTCCTTTTATCCACAAGTCAAAATGGATATGGCGCATGTGTGAGCTGTGTATAACTCAAATAGGGCTCATGGATGAACTGTATGAGTGCCTTATAGGGTTCACCCATGCGCTACTAAAGAGATTTTATATATTAAAAGCTTTTAAAAAGAACTCACAGAATGCGATAACGAAACCATGACTGCAAAACATCAGAAAATCGCCAACAATGAAATCAGTGCTAGCGTATATTTACGCTATAGCAGTGCCATTAGCGATGCAGTGGTCAAAACCTTGGACGGTGCATACATCACCACATGGCGCGTAGACGGCATTGCCTTTGAAACACGGGATGCAATTGATTTAGATATTTTCCATGAAGCATTTAATCAACTGCTGATCGGTCTGGGTGAAGTGGCCATTTGGTCACATCGTGTGCGTCGCCAATACTCAGACCAATTCAGCACTGAATACCAAAATCCGTTTGCGAATACCTTGGCGAAACGCTATTACGCCAGTTTTGATGGTTACAACATGATGGGCAACGAAACCTATCTCACCTTGGTGTATAGACCCTATGGCGCGGTTAAGAAGAACCTTTTTGGCCGCGTTGTTGACTTTCAAGAAAAATCACTACGTGCTATCGAAGAAGCTGATAAGCACGCGCTGCGTAAAATTGAAGAACTCGCCACTCGCATACAAGCCACCCTCAAAAAGTATGATGTAGAGCGGCTCGCCACTTATCAAGAAAACAACATTACCTATTCCAACCAGCTCGCATTTTATGGTTACCTGCTTAACGCTGTTTGGGAAAAAATTCCCGTCAAGGATTACCGTATCCGTGACGTGTTGCAAACTTCACGTCTATTCTTCGTTGAAGAGAAAATAGAAGTTCGTGCACCGAATAAGAAGCGCTTCGCCACGATGTTGGATTTAAAAGATTACCCAGCCAACACGGATGCAGGCTGCATGAATAGCTTGCTGTACACACCTTACGAGTATATAGAGACGCAAAGTTTTTCGATATTAGACAAACCCGGTGCTAAAGATAAACTAGAAAAACAGCGTAACCAACTTGTTTCAACCGAAGATGGCGCAGCTTCACAAGTTAAGGCCTTAGATCTGGCCATTGATCAGCTGGTTGATGGGCAGTTTGTGCTGGGTGAGTACCATTATTCACTGGCCGTATTGGGCGATAGCATGGATGAAGCGACACGCAATATGGCAGAAGCACGCTCGGCACTCAGTCATGATGGCTATCAAACTGCACTGTTGGATTTGGTGGCTGATGCCGCATGGTTTGCCCAGCAGCCTGCGCATTGGCATTTAAGACCGCGTGAAGCACATCTTACCTCACGCAATTTTGCAGGTTTAGCGGCGATGCACGGCTTTGGCACGGGTAAGCGCAATAACAATCCATGGGGTGAAGCCGTCACCATTCTTAAAACACCGAATGGTGCGCCTTATTACTTTAATTTTCATGGTACTGACGAAAGCGACGATTCTACCGACAAAAAAGCGCCTGGCAATACCACCATTATCGGCATGACAGGTTCAGGCAAAACAGTGCTTGAATTGTTCTTGCTGCTAATGACTTTGAAATACCAGCCCACGATTGTATTTTTTGACAAAGATCGTGGCGCTGAATTGGCGTTACGCGCCTTAGGTGGAAATTACCGCATCCTTAAAAAAGGAGTACCTACGGGCTTTAATCCATTTCAGCTAGAAGCGACTGAACACAATATTAGCTTTTTAGTAAAGCTGGTGCAAAGTCTCGTGCCCTATCCACTCAATGCCACCGATAGCAATGAAATAGAGCGTGCAGTGCGTGTAATGATGACCTTTGAGCGTAGCAAACGCGGTTTATATGCGATTAACCAGCAACTACCCAACACCAAAGAAAATAGCGTACATGACTACCTGCAAAAATGGTGCAGAGGCGGGAGCTACGGCTGGGTGCTGGATAACGTGGAAGACAAAATAGACTTGAGTCAAGGTCGTCTATTTGGTTTTGATGACACGGCTTTTTTAGAGGATAAAGACATCTTAGCTCCAGTCACCATGTACTTGCTCCATCTCACGGAAAGTCTCATTGACGGCCGCCGTTTTATTTATGTGATGGCTGAATTTTGGAAACGCTTAGCGTTACCAGAGTTCACAGATTTTGCTGTCAACAAACAATTCACGATTCGTAAGCAAAACGGTTTCGGTATTTTTGATACACAAAGCCCCGCCCAAATATTAAAAACACCGCATGTTGCAGCCATGGTAGAGCAATGTGCCACGCAAATATTTTTACCCAACCCCAAAGCCGATTATCACGATTACGTGACAGGCTTCAAAGTCACCGAGATGGAGTTTCACACCATACGCACGCTAGGTGAAGCGAGCCGTCAATTTTTAGTTAAACAAGGCCATACCTCAACGGTGGTGACTTTAGACCTAGGCAGCCTCAATGAAATGTTAGACATACTCAGTACCTCATTAGATAACGTGGAAATACTCGATGAAATTCGCGCAGAAGTGGGTGATGACGTACAAGGCTGGATGCCAATTTTATTAAAACGATTAGCTCAACGTAAAGCCATGACTAAAACCAATAAAGGGCAAGAAGCCTAGTCATATTTTTATTAACAAGGAATTTCATTATGACAATACGTCACCATTTAAGGCTGCCTACCATCCTATTGACCACATTGGTAATGAGTACTGCGCATGCCGATAGCAGCGAACTCACAGGCAAGGTTAAGCTTGCTTGCGAAGCCATCCTTTGCCTGTCCACTGGTTCGCCGCCAGGCGAATGTTCACCATCACTGAGTGAGTATTTCAGTATTGACTTTGATGATTTCAGAGACACCATAAAAGGTCGCATCAACTTTTTAAACCTCTGTCCAGTTTCATCAGAAACCCCGCAAATGAAAAGCCTCGTCAACGCAATTGCTCATGGCGCAGGGCATTGTGATGCCGCCTCGCTGAATGCGACACTCATAGCCTATACCAATAACTTGCAAGGCTGTATTCAAGGCACTAAACCGGCCTACTGCTCAGCCTATGAAAGTCATGAATATACAGACCTGCACAAAGGTGCGCATTATGTGGTGACGCAGTCAAAAACGTATTGGCCATTTAATAACCTCATGGGTAGCAATTCAAACGATAACGGGAGTTTTCTTAATGGCTTCATTGGTGGCAACGGCCATAGTAGCACCCAAACCTGTGGCCATTGGGTTGATTGATTTTATTGTACGTAAAAAATAACTGACAGAGGAGATAAGAAGATACCTATCATGAAAAAACATCACTTTAAACCGAATATTAAAGCATTCATCATTGCGCTAACGCTTGCGATTAGCTTACAAGCCAGCATTACGCCTGCTAATGCAGGCGGCATTCCTGTCATTGATGTGGCTAACCTTGCCAATACGCTTGAGAATATTGTGCAATGGGGTAAACAGCTACAAGCCATGAAAGAGCAGTACGCACAGCAACTTGCACAATATCAGTCTATGACAGGTAAGCGTGGCTTCGGTAATGTTTTAAACGACCCTAAGTTACGCCAATATTTACCCGTTGACGCACAAAAAGTATATAGCCAAATGATGCGACCCGTGCAATCCATGGATGTTTGTAATGGGCAAATCACTGAGTCTTTTACCCTGTGCCAAGCAGAAGTTAAAAAATACTACATAGACCGTGACAATTACGAAAAAGCCTATGACACCGCCAGTACAGAGCAAACACAGATACAAGGTTTAATTGATCAGATTAACAACACCGATGACCCTAAAGCCATTGCCGAACTACAAGCACGTATGGCAGGCGAGCAAGCCAAAATTCAAAACACCGTGGTGCAACTGCAACTGAGTGCGCAACTGGCTGAAATACAAAATAAGTTATTACAACGGGCTAAACAAGATGCGCAAGTAAAAGCCACGATTGAGGATAGAGGAAGTTCTATTTCTGCGCCAGAACCGATTATCAATTGGGATTAAAAAGGAATTTGCATGATGAAACTAACTCTGATGGCGTTTATTGCAATTTTATTAACGGCGTGTTCTGCCCAAGATAAAACTGACACACAAAAAACTTATACGGTGCAGGCGTTATTAAAAGCGCCTGACCTTTATAAAAAAATAAGCGATTGGTGCAGCGAAAACCCTAGTGAGCGCAGCTTAACGCCCAACTGTATCAACGCCTTGCAGGCTTTACATGAATTACAAGCAAATGCCACGCTAGAGGATAGAGGAAAACCCATTGCTGCACCTCAACCAATAGCTAATTTTAACTAAGTGCAATTTCAGATAAAAAATGAAAACTTATTTTAATCAAGCGGTCGCTATCAGCGATTTTTCAACAGGCGATTCAATGACTTGTCCAGTGCGAGTAGTAACTGACATTCGCACCACTTTACCTGCGCTCAGGTCGTTTATAGATTCCAATAGTTCAGCATTTAAGTCACGTTTTGCATCACGTGCCAGTAATTTATCTTCAGATATCTTCTGCATTTTCGGCAACCTTGTTCTATCAGTTAAGTTAAATAATGGAGCGAGGTTTAATACTAAACGCACAACAAAATTAAGCGGCCTCTGCCAACTCAATACGCACACTATGTCCAGCGCGTGTGGCAAGTTGTATCAGCGTATCCAAACTAAACTTATCAAACTTACCGCGCACCAAGTCGGAAACGCGGGCTTGAGAAACACCAAAGCGTTTTGCAGCTTCGCTTTGTGTCCAATGATGTTTGTCTATTTGCTTTGCAATATCGCACATCAATTGCGCGCGCATCGCCAAAATAGTTGCCTCAGCATCATTAAAACCCAAATCAGCGAACACATTGCCGCTAGATTCAGTGATAGTCAAATCAGGGTCAGTCGTTTTCATGGTTTATTCTCCAATC
>JBDSHU010000054.1:0-6047 GCA_039918335.1 Methylotenera sp.
GAAGCTAATGGTAAGCCAGAAATTACCGGCGTACGCCTGATGGGTGAAACACTCGCTGCAGATTGGCTAAAAGACGTCATGACGACAGGCGAGTTCAGCCCAGAGTTACGGCGCTGGGCATTAGCACCACTAAGCGCGCCTCCAGCAGGCCAACGTAGTCGCGGCAAAATTATTTGTAACTGTTTAGATGTTGCTGAAAATGACATCATCGATACCATACAATTAGGCGCAGACTTAATCACACTGCAAAGTAAATTAAAATGCGGCACTGAGTGTGGCTCGTGTGTACCAGAGTTGAAAAGACTAGTTTTACAGCATGGTAAGTTTTAAAAAACATTCCAGCACATCAACTTTAACAACACCATCATTTAGAGAACTCTTGTTAACTGGAAGATATTGATGAAAAATAACCCTTGGTTTTTAGCGACCTATTTATGCGCGACTCTATTTTTCACATTAACAGCGCATGCAGGAACTGAGCCTAAAGACGTGGTAGCAACTACGCCACAGGGCGATCAAGTATTGTTACACCCGAATGGCCGCTGGGAATTTGTTGACACCAAGAAAGCAACGGAAGCAAAAGAAATCGCGCAACAATTTCCAGAGAATCAAGGTTGCCCATCAGGCACGCAAGGCGGTTTTCTAGGCTTGGGACGCTGTGTTGCAATCGGCGACAAAGACTATAATCGCGGCTCTATGAGTGGCAAAGGCAGATGATTAATTGCTAAAGATTAAAAGTCTTAGAGTAACCCGCGTTCAACAAACGAAAGTGTACTATTCCCCGCCACAATAAAATGATCCAACACCCTTACATCCACTAAAGCCAAAGCCTTTTTAAGCTCAGATGTAATCATCTCGTCCGCACGACTTTGTTCTGCCACACCAGATGGATGATTATGTGCAAAGATTACTGATGCTGCATTATGATGCAATGCCCTCTTTACTACTTCTCGTGGGTAAACACTGGTTTGTGTGAGCGTACCTGTGAACATTTCTTCGGTGGTGATGATTCTATTTTGTGCATCTAAAAACAGTACCATGAACACTTCACAGGTTAAACTACCCAGCTTCAAACATAAATAATCTCGCACTTGCTGTGGTGAGGCTAATATATCTTTTATCTGCATTTTCTCGTTAAGCGCACGCCGACTCATTTCAAATATGGCTTGCAGCTGTGCATACTTACTACTGCCCATGCCGTTTACTTGAGTCAACTGATTCAATGGCGCAGCAAAAATGCCATTTAAACTACCAAATTGTGTAAGTAAATCTCGCGCTAAATCCATCGCACTTTTACCAACCACGCCAACGCGTAAAAATATGGCTAATAGTTCAGCATCTGACAATGCTTCTACACCATGTTCCAGCAGTTTTTCACGCGGACGCTCTGCCGCAGGCCAATCAGTAATTGCCATCTATTCCCTTTCACTCAATTTAGTCAGAGCGGTCATTTTAGCCAACCTATTTCACGCGCCGTTTTATCACCGATCAATGTCTGTTTAAGACTTTTCGGTATTTCTGCTTTTAATTCACTTACAGGTATACGGCCAGCCATTAACTCAGCAATACTTTGTGGATACAGTGGCGTTATATCAGGTTCTGCATATCCATCCGGATAAACTGGTAGCGTGGTACTTAAATCATATTTATCAGTAGCATTCAGTGTATGTAGTAACTCATGTGCAACGATTACTAAATTTTGTTTGGCATAATTGCTGTCGCCGAATAAATTAATACGACCAATGCGGCCTTTGTTAAGAGCTGTGGAGTGACTTAAACTCGGATTATTAACTGGATCGTAGTACAACAAATACAAACGAATTGCCGGTTTAACATTTACTTTCGGGCTGTTTTTCCATGCAAAATATTTAAATTTTAAACTCCATACTATGGTACCTAAAATGCTACGGTCTTTTGGTGGTGCTGGTGGAATATCAAGTACTTGTGCGCCAAGCTGCACTTCTACCGGTCGTCGCAAACCTAACTTATATTTTTCAGCTTCCTCTGAAAAATACTCTGCGATCGGTTCAAAGTCATCTCTGGTTAATGTGTGTAAGTATTCGCTTACTTTTACGCTACCGTCGGCATTCACTGGATATACTGCGACGTAAAAATTATCTTTCCAATCTAACGCATTTTTTTCTAACCAAGTTTGTTGTATTACCGTAGCTAGTATCAATAGTAAAATTATGACTCTTAATTTACGCCACATGATTCAGCCCATTCTTTTTTATTAATTTAATTAGTAATGACAACATCTCTTGGCCAATATTTCCTGATTAAGCGCCTTAACGCATAACATCAAGCCATGTTAAACTTGAGCCTGTCACAGGCATTTTCAACAACACAAAATTTACCATGCATCCTTTAGAAAACAAACGTTTAGTTTTAGGTATTACTGGCGGTATCGCAGCTTATAAAGCGGCTGAGCTAGTACGTTTATTGGTGAAAGTCGGCGTTGATGTGCAAGTGGTCATGACTACGGCTGCTTGCCAATTTATTACCCCTGTCACTATGCAAGCACTTTCTGGCAAACCAGTGTTTATTGACATGTGGGATAGCAGCATCAGTAATGGTATGCCACATATTGAGCTATCGCGCGTCGCAGATGCTATCTTAGTCGCACCAGCCAGCGCAGATTTTATCGCTAAATTAGCACAAGGTCGTGCAGATGATTTGCTTTCTACCTTATGTTTAGCAAGAGGCTCTGATACAAAACCATGTCCGCTATTGGTTGCACCGGCGATGAATAAACAAATGTGGCAGAATCCCGCAACGCAACGCAATATTGCTCTATTGCAAGCAGACCAGATCAGCATATTTGGCCCTGATAGCGGAGAGCAAGCTTGCGGTGAAGTAGGCCTAGGCCGCATGCTTGAAGCAGAAGAGTTACTAGCGTTAGTAAATGCTCACTTTACACCCAAACTACTTACAGGCAAGCGCGTACTGATTACCGCAGGCGCTACATTAGAGATGATAGACCCCGTGCGAGCCATTACTAATCTGAGTAGCGGGAAAATGGGTTATGCCATCGCCCGAGTAGCTCAGGATATGGGTGCAGAGGTTACGTTAGTGAGTGGTACAAGTACAATTGAGCCTCCACAGAACATTACAACTTTGCGCGCATTAAGTGCCGATGCTATGTACCAAGCAGTAATGAATAATATCAATCAAAAAGATATTTTTATTGCAGTAGCTGCCGTTGCGGATTATTCGCCAATGGAAATAAGTACACAAAAAATCAAAAAAACTTCTGATGCACTCTCTTTAGGACTTAAGCGTAATCAAGATATTCTTAGTGATGTCGCTAACCTACCAAATGCACCATTTTGTGTAGGATTTTCCGCAGAAAGTGAACACTTGATTGAGTATGCAACAAAAAAACGATTAACCAAAAAATTACCGTTAATTGTGGCTAATTTAGTGAGCGAGAGCATGGGTACAGATGATGCAAATATCACATTGATAGACGATGCCGGTACACATCAACTACCTAAAGCAGATAAAACTACATTAGCTCATGAAATTTTAAAACACATTAGCACCATGTTAAACCGGTAATATGCCTGCAAACTTAGTACCGCATACTAGGCATGCATACTGAAAAAAACACTTAATAAGAAAGCCATCAAATGAGTTTAATAGTAGATCTTAAAATTTTAGATAATCGCCTGCATGAGCAAATGCCCGCCTACGCTACGACTGGTTCTGCAGGACTCGATTTACGTGCTTGCATCGACAGCAGCATCACTCTGCAGCCTGGTGAAACCATGCTAATCCCTACCGGCATGGCAATACATTTAGACAACACTTACTATGCAGCGCTCATCTTGCCGCGTTCTGGTCTTGGTCATAAACACGGCATTGTGCTGGGCAACCTAGTGGGTTTAATAGATTCCGATTATCAGGGCCAACTGATGGTGTCATGCTGGAATCGTGGCAGCACGGCCTTTGAACTTAACCCAATGGAGCGCATCGCACAACTAGTCATAGTGCCGGTTATGCAAGCTGAGTTTCATTTAGTGGATGATTTTGACACTAGTGAACGTGGCGAAGGTGGCTTTGGCAGCACTGGTAAACACTAAGTTAGTGTGTATTTAACACTCAAATAAAGTATGTTTCATATTAAGTGCTTTATTTAGTGTTTAATCGTGAATATTATTGATATATCTCTTGAGAATAAATCAGTTTTCGTACTATAATTGCGGTCTTTAGAAAAAAGTGAATGTTTGGAGAATAACCATGGCACGTGTATGTATGGTAACAGGCAAAAAGCCAATGGTGGGTAACAATGTTTCTCACGCTAACAACAGAACAAAACGCCGTTTTTTACCTAATTTGCAAAACCGCAAATTCTGGGTTGAAAGCGAAAACCGCTGGGTAAGCATGCGCATTACTAACAATGCGCTTCGTACTATCGACAAAAACGGTATTGATGCCGTGCTTGCTGGTATGCGTGCTGCTGGCCAGAAAATTTAAGAAGGCTGAGAATCATGCGCGAAAAAATTAAATTAGAATCAAGTGCTGGTACAGGTCATTTTTATACCACTACTAAAAACAAACGTACTATGCCAGGAAAAATGGAAATCAAGAAATTTGATCCAGTAGTTCGTAAGCATGTATTGTATAAAGAAACTAAACTTAAATAGACTTCTAAGTCTAGTTTAAGCAATAAAAAAGCCCGCGATGCGGGCTTTTTTATTATCTGTTAAATATGCAAAACTAAATGGATTCTGGCACAGAGGCAGGAGTTGGAGCACTACCTAATATGCGCACTTCACGTTGCGGGAAAGGTATTGATATATTATTAGCTTGAAAAGTGCGCCATATTTCTAAAAAGATTTCAGACTGTAAGGCGGACGACCCCTCTTCAGGGTCAGGTATCCAAATTGACAGCATCAAGTCGATTCCATTATCGCCAAAACCTTTAACCTGCACAGCTGGCGCCGGCGTAACCAATATACGCGGGTGCTTGGTAGCCGCATCTGAAATCAACTGCATAGCCAACTCTAACGGGCTATCGTAGCTCACTTGTACTGGCATTTGCACTCTTGCTTTATGATCTGTGAATGAATGGTTAATCACTGGATTAATGATTAACATTTCATTGGGAATAATCACCTGGGTACCGTCTAACTTGCGTAATACCAAATAACGGGTGCGTAAATCACTCACCACGCCATAATGCGTTTCCACAGTAATCACATCGCCGATCTGCATAGACCGATCAAGCAGAATAATAAAACCACTGACATAGTTGCTGGCAATACGCTGCAAACCAAAACCCAAGCCAACACCTAGCGCTCCACCAAAAACCGACAACAAGGTAATGTCTAACCCAACTGCAGAGAGTGCAATCAATATGGCGATAAACAATAAAATGATACGTAGCAATTTGCTCATCACCACTCGCATGTTCATATTGACATGCTCAGCGCGCATTAATTTATTTTCCAGCAGCCGACTTATCCAAAGCGCTACAAAGATAGTGACGATAATCGTAAGCAGTGCTTGCGACACCAGTAACAGATCCATCTTGTTTTTACCGATGTTAAATTTAACATCCTCAAGTATCTGCAACAATTGTGGCAATAAGCCACTTAAATGCAATGCAAGCACCAGCCAAATTAAGCCAGATATGCCATTTTCCAGCGTTTTGAGTACACCGCCAGGCGCAACAATATAGCGCACGGCATAAACAACCAGGCGTATGATTGCCATTGCGAATAGCAGCGTGCTGGCTAAGTGCAACAAACTGGTATGTTGCCAATACCCTAATATTACTTTGCAAACCTGCACGATAATGAGCGTGGATAAAGGAAATAACACGCGATTAATGCCGCCTATACCTAGCTTCCATTTTTCGGGCGCATGCTTCATTACATACGCACGCAATACGCCATTAATAGCCCAGGCAATCCCACAGGCGGCTATTACAATGGCCAGTTGCCAAAGGGCTGCTGGCGTAGATAAATCGGCTAACATTTCTTGCCAAACAAATTGTAAGTCTTGGTTCATTTTCTTATCGTTGGCTACTTAATTAAAAC
>JBDSHU010000055.1:0-8327 GCA_039918335.1 Methylotenera sp.
ATTGGCAAATACCGCATAACCAGCAGCCATTTGCCAAGGCGTGGCTGAACCTGCGCCTAGCGCCATGGTGAGATAGGCAGGATGATTTTTTGCCGCAAAGCCAAAGCGGGTAATATAATCCTGCGCATAGCCTGGCCCTATAGATTGCAATACACGAATCGCCACCATATTGATAGACTTAGCCAGTGCTTGGCGCAGTCTTATTGGCCCTTCGTATGAGCTGTCATAATTTTGCGGCACCCATTCTTTGTCGCCGGTAACGCCAGCGGAAAAGCTGATAGGTTCATCTTCTACGATGGTGGCGGGCGTGTAGCCTTTTTCTAGCGCTGCAGAATATACAAAAGGTTTGAAACTTGAACCTGGCTGGCGCCATGCCTGTGTAACATGGTTGAATTTACTGCGATTAAAATCAAAGCCGCCTACTAATGCACGAATAGCGCCATTTTCTGGATCAAGCGCGATAAGGGCAGATTCCACTTGCGGCAGTTGCACAATACGCCAGCTATCTTTAGATTTTAATAGACGTATGACGGCGCCTACTTTAAGTAAGCGTTTGGCAAGGTCTTTATCATTAAGCATTTTTGCCACAAAATCTAAACCTTTACCGGTGACCTCAATTTCATCCCCACCTTTTTTGTATGCAGTAATAGTTTTGGGCGAAATGCCGGTAATAATGGCCGGTATAAAGCCATTGAACTCTTCGATTTCATCTAGCGCAGTATCTAAAGCATTTTTCTTATCGGTAGAAGGTAAATTTTCAATATCCAGTATTTTCTCTGGACCGCGATAACCGTGACGTAAATCGTAGTCTAAAATACCTTCTAATACGGCTGCGTTTGCCGCTTCTTGATTGGCTTTACGTATGGTGGTGTAAACCTTTAGACCACTGCTGTAAATTTCATCCTGATATTTGGCATATAAGCTTTCGCGCACGAGCTCTGCCACATATTCAGCAGCTAAATCTTTAGACTGTTTAGACGCCTTGAAACGCAATGGCTCTTTTAAAGCCTGTTCATAAGTTTCTTCATTGATGAATCCATAGCGATACATATCATGTAAAACCTCTTTTTGACGTGTAATCGCCCGTTTAGGATTTACAAAAGGATTGTAGCTCGATGGCGCCTTTGGCAAGCCGGCCAGTAGCGCAGTTTCCGCCAAGTTAATTTTCTCTAGGGGCTTACCGTAATACACTTGCGATGCCGCTGCAAAGCCGTAAGAGCGCTGGCCTAGATATATTTGATTAATATATAACTCCAGGATTTTATCTTTGCTTAAGCTGTGCTCAATTTTAAGTGCTAGCATAGCTTCATTAATTTTAGTGATGATGGTGCGTTTACCATTGGGCACAGTAAAAAAATTCTTTGCCACTTGCATGGTAATGGTACTTGCCCCTTCTTTTGCACCCCCTCTAAGGTTAGTGACAATCGCCCGCATTACACCCTTGGTATCAATACCATTGTGTTGGTAGAAACGTCTATCTTCAATCGCAATGACAGCGTCCTTCATATTTTGCGATACGTTTTCAATTTTGATATAAGCACGCCGCTCCTCACCAAACTCGCTTATGAGATAGCCATCTTCGGAATAAACCCGTAGCGGTAGTTTGGGGTGATAATCGGTCAGCGCATCAATTGAAGGTAAAGCGGGGTAAATGAGTGCCGCAGCGATTGCAACTAAGGCAATCAAAGATAATCCGCCAACAACTATAGCTAATATTAAATAGTGCCACCATTTATTTGGGGTCATGAAAGTAATGATTTCAATTGTATGTGTACTCCCATTATAAATTGGTATGATGACCCTTGTGAATCATTAAAATTTTAGTATTAAAAAATTAGCAACCAGAAATTGCTTTACAGGGATTAAACTTGTTGCTAGGATTTAATGTAAATTATTAGAAATGCGCGTAACTAACTAACTTTGAGAGGAATTTCAATTTGAAATTCAACTTTTTTACAGAATCAACCCCGCCACTGATCGGTATCGACATCAGTTCTACTGCCATTAAAATGGTAGAGTTGGCTAATGATGGGCGCGGTGGGTATAAGTTGGAAGGTTACTCAATGGCGCCTATACCGAAAGATGCCATTGTTGATGGAAATGTCAGCGATCTTGAAAGAGTAATTGATTCAATGAAGCTTGCATGGAAGTTGTTAGGCTCTCGCGAGAAGCGTGCTGCCCTTGCGCTACCAGCATCTGCAGTGATTAGTAAAAAAGTACTCATGGCCGCAGATCTTCGTGAGGAGGATATGGAAGCGCAAGTAGAGACTGAAGCCAATCAATATATTCCATTCTCGCTAGACGAAGTAAATATTGATTTTCAAGTGATTGGCCCTGCACCACACGGCGCAGACGAAGTGGAGGTGTTAATTGCGGCCTCTCGCAAAGAAAAGATTGAAGATCGTGTCGCTGTAGCAGAGGGAGCAGGCCTTAAAGTAACAGTAATGGATGTTGAAACTTACGCGACTGAAGCCGCATATTCTTTAGTTGCAAGCCAATTACCAAACTCGGGTCGTGAACAAACAGTGATGATTGTAGACATTGGCGCAATCATGACGCACATCAATGTGTTACATGATAATAATTCGGTTTATACCCGTGAGCAGAGTTTTGGTGGTGGGCAGCTCACACAAGAAATTCAACGTCGTTTTGGATTATCTCTAGAAGAAGCTGAAATTGCAAAGCGTAAGGGTGGATTACCTGAAAGCTATGAAATTGAAGTTTTGCAGCCATTTGTGCAGTCACTTGCTATGGAAGTAGCAAGGGCATTGCAATTTTTTACCAGCTCTACCCAATATAACCGTGTTGATCACATTGTGCTTGCAGGGGGCTGTGCTGCGATTCCAGCCATTGACACCATGGTGCAGGAACGGACGCAAGTAAATACTTTAGTTGCCAATCCATTTCATGCCATGACCATGGGAGGTAAATTCAAACAGCAGCAAGCAGCTATCGATGCCCCTGCATTGCTCATTGCATGCGGGCTAGCAATGCGGGGATTAACAATATGATACGCGTCAATCTACTACCGCATCGCCAAGAAAGGCGAGAGGCACGCCAGCGAGAGTTTGGTTTCATGGCGCTATTTGCTGCCATCGCGGCATCTGTCATTATTTTTATGGGCTTAACCTACATAAACAGCAGAACAGAGGCGCAAACAGAGCGAAATGGCCGTTTAGATAATGCTATTGTGGCACTAGACAAAGAAATTGCAGATATTAAGGATTTAAAAGACCAAATTAGTGCCATGCTAGAACGTAAGCAAGTGGTGGAAAATCTGCAAACTAATCGTAGTCAATCAGTGGTCATATTGGATGAGTTGAGTCGTCAGCTACCTGAAGGTATGTATTTGAAAAGTATTAAACAGCAAGGGAATGTGATTGCTATTGAGGGGGTAGCCGATACTAATGCACGTGTTGCTACTTTGGTACGTAATTTATCTACCTCCACTTGGCTGGAGTCACCAGTTTTAGTTGAAATTAAATCAATGCTTGTTAATTCGTTAAAACAGAATGCATTTACATTAACTGTAAATATTAAAATACCTAAAGTAGAAACAGAGGAAGCTGCAAATGCCGCTGTAATAACTAATACTGAAGGTAAAAGTTAATTATGAAATTAGAAGATTTTAATAATATAGACTTTAAAAATGCAGGTAGTTTACCTGCCCCAGTTAAAGCAGTATTGCTGGCAGCATTGTTCTTAATTCTGTTAGGTCTCGGCTACTATTTTTTGTGGAGTCCTGCGCTCGGGTCGTTGGATACAGCAAAAGCTAAAGAGCAAGAACTACGACAAGTTTTTTTAGATAAAAAAAGCCAAGCGATTAATTTAGCGGGCTACAAACAACAAATGATAGATATCGAAAAGACTTTCGGTGCTTTGCTTAAACAGTTACCCGATAAATCACAAATGGATGGTTTGCTAACAGATATTAATCAGGCAGGTTTGGGTCGCGGTTTGGAGTTTGAGTTATTTAAACCTGGACAGGAAACACAAGCAGAGTTTTATGCGGAAATGCCTATTTCTATTAAAGTGATTGGCACTTATGATGATTTAGGTGCATTTGCGACGGATATTTCCAAGTTATCTCGAATTGTAACGTTAAATGACATTTCAATTTCTGACAGTAATAAAGATCCGGCTGCCAAACCTACTGCTTCAGACGGCCTATTAACGATGGAAGCTGTGGCTAAAACTTATCGCTACCTCGATTCAGATGAAATCTCCGCTAAAAGAAAAGCACAAGTTGGTGGAAAAGGCTGATAAATATAATGAGTGATATCTTAAATCTTAGAGCGACTAAAAATATGTGGTTCAAATTATCACCCATTTGCATAATATGTATCGCATTAGCTGCGTGTAGTGGTGATGAGGGGGATGACTTAGATAAATTTATGCGTGATGCAGCAAAGGATATGCGGGTTAAAATTAAACCGTTGCCAGAAGTAAAGCCCTATCTTGCACTGCAATATAATGCTGATGGCATGCTGTCCGATCCATTTAGAGCACGTAAAACAGCTAATAAATCTGGAGGATTGCAGCCAAACTTAAGCAGGCCTAAAGAGCCGATGGAAGCTTATCCGCTTGAGAATATTAAATATGTAGGTCTTATTTCAAAGAGTAAGTTAACTTATGCATTAGTTAAAACACCAGATAACAACGTGCAACAGGTCAAGGTGGGTAATTTTGTAGGGCAAAATTATGGCGTAATAACGCAAATAACTGATAGTGAAATAGTGCTAAAGGAAATTGTACAAGACGATTTGTCTGGTGACTGGGTTGAGCGAGTTTCAAATTTGCTGTTGCAGGAATAGTTGCGAAAAAGTGATTAAAAAAAATTAAATATCATTGAATTAAAAATTAATTAGTGGTTGAATAAATTCTGGGTTATTGAAAAGTTAAAAGCTACCTGAGAAATTAGGAGTTAAAGGTCAAATGATGAAAACAAATGCATGTTTTAAATTCTTCTTAGCGCCGTTAATGCTGACGCTAGTGATGTTTTCAGGACTAGTTAAGGGCGAAGAGCAATCAGGCTTAGCTAATAAAATTGAAAGTGTAAATTTCTCAAGCTTGCCAGGCGGTAGAGTCGCCATTATCGTTAAAACTACACAGCCACTTGCTAATCCTCCTGCTGGTTTTACGCTTAATAATCCATCGCGCATTGCACTTGATTTCCCCAGAGTTGCTAATGGTCTTGCTAAGAACAATATTCAGGCTGATCAAGGTGCTTTGAAAAGTATTACCTTAGCCCAGGCCAAAGAACGCACTCGAATGGTACTTAATTTATCTAAAAATGTTGCTTACAGTGCTACTGTTAAAGGTAATGAAGTCGTTATTACCTTGCAAGCAAATGAGGCTAGCGCAAATTCTGTTGTAGAAACAAAATTTGCAGAATCTAAGATTAGCAATCAACAAAATGCAATTAATAACGTTGACTTTGCACGTGGGAAAAACGGCGAGGGTCGCATTATCGTCGATTTAGCAGATGCTTCTGCTGGTATCAACATCAAGCAAAAAGGTAAAACTATTGTAGTTGATTTTATCAATACCGATGTGCCAGCTAATTTGCAACGCAGACTTAATGTGACTAACTTCAATACTCCAGTCATTTACGTTGATACCATGATGCAAGGCAAAAATGGACGTATGGTGATTGAGCCTAAAGGTAACTGGGAGCAGTCAGCCTATCAGGCAGACAAGAAATTTATTATTGATGTCCGTCAAGTGATTGAAGATCCAAATAAACTGGTGAGTGGATCTAAGCCAGGATATGCAGGGGAAAAACTTTCACTTAACTTTCAAAATATTGAAGTTCGTTCAGTATTGCAAGTCATTGCAGACTTTACAGGCCTTAACATCATTACCAGTGATACGGTGACTGGTAATTTGACCTTACGCTTAAAAGATGTGCCATGGGATCAGGCTTTGGATATTATTACCCAAAGTAAAGGATTGACAATGCGCAAGACTGGGAATGTGATTTTAGTTGCGCCAGCAGATGAAGTTGCAGCAAAAGAAAAACAGAAGCTAGAGGCAATGCAGCAAATTGATGATCTAGAGCCTTTGAGAACAGAGGTTTTTACTTTGAAGTATATGAAAGCCGAAGCGCTAAAAACATTATTGAGCGATCCGAAGCAGAAAATATTATCAAAAAGAGGCACAGTTGCAATAGATGTGCGGACTAATACTGCCTTTGTCCAAGATACTGCTAAATATCTTGAACAAGTACAATCAATAATCAATAAAGCTGATATTGCTGTTCGCCAAGTGATGATCGAATCTCGCCTCGTTTTAGCAGATGAAAAGTTTGGAAGAAGTTTAGGAGCCAGATTTGGTGTGCAGAGTGCCACGACACCAGGAAAAAATATTTTAAGCATCGGTGGAACACTAGCGAATGGAGTAACTACTGGAATTGGAACGGGAACTACTACTATAAATGGCAATACAGGTTTAAATTCTAATCTCCCTGTTTCAAATGCATTTGGTTCAGTAGCATTCAGTTTATTTAGATTGCCTGCTGGATTATTATTAAATTTAGAATTAACCGCACTAGAAACTGATAATCGGGGAAAGATAGTATCCAGCCCGCGCGTTACAACTGCTAGTCAACAAAAAGCGAGAATTGCGCAGGGGGTAGAGATACCTTATCAAGAAGCATCAAGTAGTGGCGCAACTACAGTTTCGTTCAAAAAAGCAGAATTAAGTTTAGAAGTCACCCCACAAATTACTCCTGACGATAAGATTATTATGGATCTTGAAGTCAGAAAGGATAGTAGAGGTGTGGAAACTGCGGGAATACCCGCAATAAATACCCAAAACGTAACTACACAGGTATTAGTATCAAATGGAGAAACAGCGGTTTTAGGAGGAATTTTTGAACAGACAGAACGTAATGATGTTGATAAAGTGCCTTTTTTTGGCGATATTCCAATTATTGGATATGCGTTCAAGCGCAAAGTAGTTCAATCAGATAAAACCGAATTGTTAATATTTATTACGCCTAAAATCATGGATGAAAGTTTGAGTTTGCAATAGATTTAAAATAATAGATCAAATTAAAATAAGCTAAAACTGACAATATTTCAGTATTATCATAAAATGCCTATCATACGTGTGATAGGCATTTTTTTTAAGTTTTGATTTAATGTAAGCTGGGCGGTTAAATTGAATAATATTTTTTTTATAGGCTTGATGGGTGCAGGTAAAACCACTATAGGTCGTCTCATAGCGAAGCAAATGGGCATGGTATTTTATGATTCTGATTATGAAATTGAACGTAAAACTGGCGTAAAAATCCCGCTTATATTTGAGTTGGAAGGCGAAGCCGGCTTTCGTAAACGCGAGGCTGCAATTATTGAAGAATTAGCACATTTGAATAATATTGTGATGGCAACGGGTGGTGGTGCAGTCTTGTTGCCAGAAAATCAAGCGATGCTAAAAAGCAATGGTCAAGTGATTTACCTGCGGGCTAGCGTGCACGATTTATGGTTACGCACTCGACATGATAAAACTCGCCCGCTATTGCAAGGGGGAAATATCAAACAAAAATTAGAAAAACTGTTTATAGAACGTGACCCTATCTATACAAAGCTTGCAGATTGCATCGTGGATACTGGTCCGCAATCAGCCGCTGATATTACACATTATATAGAGCAAAAATTGTATAAGCAGCACGCGCACTTGAATTGTGTAGAAGCAAGTAAAAATTTAGAAAACAGTACAGTTAAAGAAAACCCTGCTCGCGAATTTTCTGAGCATGACAGTACACTTACAAAAAATCACTGAGCAGTTACGCAATTAAATATAATCAACAAAAATTAAGATCAAGATGCAAACACTCAAAGTAGAATTAGCCAACAGAAGTTACCCAATACATATTGGGCGAAATTTGATTTCCGATGCCAGTCTTATATCACCCTACTTGAAGCGTAAGCATGTGGCGATTGTGACAAACACCACGGTTGCCCCGTTATATTTACAAAAGGTAAAGGCTGCACTTGAATCTGCAGGTATAACAGTAATATCAATTATTCTGCCTGATGGCGAAGCCTATAAAAACACCGAAACACTCAATATCATCTATGATGTTTTATTGCAAAATCGTTGTGAGCGTACTACAACACTTATAGCACTTGGTGGCGGCGTAATAGGTGATCTAACAGGCTATGCTGCGGCTACCTATTTACGCGGCGTGCCATTCATTCAAATTCCGACTACATTGCTATCGCAAGTAGATTCTTCTGTCGGCGGAAAAACAGGCATCAATCATCCACTGGGTAAAAATATGATAGGTGCTTTTTATCAGCCGCAGTTGGTGTTGGCTGATA
>JBDSHU010000056.1:0-2760 GCA_039918335.1 Methylotenera sp.
CCCATCAACAATAGCTGCTGTAGCGGTAGCCGCAGCACCAAGCGCGTAACCAGTCACTGGTGTAGCCATCATAGCACCTGTAGCAGTATCACCATTATCCAAAGTGATATCAAGCTGCTTAACATATTTTCCCAAAATACCTTGCGAGCAAATCACATATGTTCCTGCAATGGCCGCAATAGCAGGTGTTACAATTCGCCCAGCTTCGATACCTATATTGCCGCCATCTGCATTTTTTGGATAGAAATCAGCAGCAAGCGCATTATCAGTTGCACCTGGAGCCAAACCTGCCAAACGCACATGTTGCCAAAATGTATGAGTTTCATCTGCTGGTGTTGCAGTATTCCACCTTCCATCAAGCTGACCATTACCGTTTCCATTTACAGCATTTGCAGCAGTGTGTGTTGCTGCACTAGAGTCATCGCCTGGTAACGCCCTGTACTTATCTTGATACCCATAGATATAAATGGGGATATTTCTAAAATCTGTCGCCATGTTTTTAACCTTGGCACTGTTAATCAACTCCTGACCCTTTAATACTCCACCTAGTAGCAAGCCGATAATCACTAGCACAATGGCTAGCTCGATTAATGTAAAGCCTGTCTGTTGTTTTTTCATCTATATCCCCGGACCCGTATATGTATAAAGCATTAACTCTAACAAATGCTCATTTTGTAAAGCTTGATATGCAAATCTTATGCCAGCGGCGTTTTTATTGTTTTACTACTTTATTGGCTACATTCTATAAGAGTTTATTAATAATTGCATAATATATTGTCAGAAACCAAACAGTTATGTTCAAATTTTAACGTTAATATTAGGAGTATTATTATGCAGCCTAAACAATCTCGTAAACTTTCATTACCTCGCTAGGTTGTAATTTATTAACCAATACATTATTAAGTAAAACATCCATGCCAACATTGATTCAATTATTCCGCCAGCTATTCAATGATTCTGACCGATTAATGGCATTGATGCTTTTATCATTGCATGCACTGATAATCTGGGGCGAAGCCGGCGATTTGCATAAAGCACTATTTTTATGTCACTACGGCTTATTTTTGATGTGGCAACCCTTGATGCGGCAAACCAACAAGTTATCGTGGCAGGCAGTTTTAATCATTGTCGTTGGTGCTGTGGCGGCAATGTCTTATAGCAACTGGTGGTTTACCGCTTTTTGGATTGCCGGTCTATTTGCACTCATCGGTGGCCGCATTTTTTCTACAGAATCTACTCGCTCACGGCTTCCTAACATTTTAGCTGCGGCTTATTTACTGGCCATACTCGTGTTATGGGTGGTACCTAAATTACTCAAAGCGAATGACGATTTAGCCGCAGCAGAATTTGTACTGATGTACCTTTTACCTTTTTTACCTGTCACCATTTTATTTATATCCAAAAACAAGCTAGACAACAACACACCTAATATTGATTTTTTCTATACTTTATTAATCTTTTTACTGACCTTAATCGTCATATTAGGCAGTTTTGCTATCGGTGTGATTTGGCAAATCCATTACATTAAATTACTGATAGTCGCCGCGATTAGTTTAGCTGCAACCTTGGTTGCATTAAGCTGGTTATGGAATCCTAGCGCTACATTCTCTGGTTTAGAACTATTAATGTCGCGTTATTTATTAAGTATCGGTTTGCCATTTGAGCAGTGGATTAGAAAAATCGCTCGACATGCAGACTATGAACCTACTGCCGATAGTTTTTTACAAGCATCAATGAGCGAATTGGTTGCGCTTAATTGGGTTAGCGGGATTAAATGGCAAATTGGCAATGATAAATTCCAGATAGGGGAGACTACACAATTCATTTCCACTTTTACTTTTCATAAACTGCATTTATCACTTTATTCACGCTGGCAGTTTAGCCCTGCCATGTATTTACATGTGCAATTACTCACGCAAATCTTAGGTGAATTTTACGAGGCTAAATTGCGCGAAGAGACCACTAGCCAAAATATTTATATGCAAACATTCTATGAAACTGGCTCGCGACTTACGCATGATATTAAAAATATATTGCAGTCTATGGGTACGCTATCTGCTGCCGCCTTGCAAAATGAGGCAGGGGGTAAGGACGCCGAAGAAGATGCCAGACTCATTGAACTCATTAAAAAGCAATTGCCACGGCTAAATCAGCGTTTAACTACCACGCTAACTAAACTGGCACGCCCTAGCAACGAGAAAAAACAGCAGGCTAAAGTGAATACTTGGTGGAAAGATTTTAAACAACTCAATTCACATTATGCAAGTTCACAACATCAAATTCAGTTTGAAGCGCCAGAGACCATGCCGAAAGCAGATATAGATCCTGATGTGCTTGATAGCATTGTAGATAATTTGATACAAAATGCTTTAGAAAAAGCCAGACTGGAAGTGAATACGCAAATTCAAGTCACTTTAATGCCCTCTGAAAAGTTTTGTATCGAAGTGAGCGACACTGGATCAGCCATGCCTGTAGAGGTTGCGGATAAGCTCTTTAAAACCCATATTAGCTCTAAAAACGGCTTAGGTGTGGGCTTGTATCACGCTGCGCAGCAAGCTAAACAGGCAGGATATCTACTAAGTTTGATTGAAAACCATGATGGCGCAGTGCGATTCCGGTTGGAAATGATAGATAACCAGCAGACGGTTTAAATGCATAGAGTTGTTTTGATTCAAAGTATTTACATAACAAAAAGCGGCATCTAAGCCGCTTTTTGTTATGTAAATCTTTTAAAACCTATTCTAAATTATCTGGTTCTAT
>JBDSHU010000057.1:0-2574 GCA_039918335.1 Methylotenera sp.
ATATCGCGGAAAGGCGAAATGTCAGACTCCACCTGATAGCGGAATTTGGTTTCTGAAATCAACATACCGGCGATAAATGCACCCAGCGCATAAGACAAACCGGCAAATTTAGTGGCGAAGGCCAATAACAAAGTCACCATTAACACGTTCATTACAAACAATTCACGAGAACGCTGACCAGCGACCAAATTGAACCAAGGATTGATCATCCATTTGCCGATAGTAAATAGAAATAACAACATAGCCGCTGCTTTGAGCATGGCTAAACCAAGTACATCGGTCAAATTAGTTCCGGCTACGCCCAAAGCAGGAATAAGCACTAACACTGGCACTACCGCAATATCTTGAAATAGCAGCACACCTATGCTTAATCGTCCGTGACGTGAATTTAGATCAACACGCTCTGCGAGTATCTTTGAAACAATCGCAGTAGAAGACATGGCTAACGCTGCGCCAATCACAAAAGCGGCAGACCAATCCAAGCCAGTAAATTTGGTAATGCACATGACTACTACAAGCGTGAGAACAACTTGGGCGCCACCTAAACCTAACACTTTTTTACGCATTGCATATAACTGGGCTAAGCTGAACTCTAAGCCAATACTAAACATCAAAAATACAATACCGAATTCTGCAAACTCACGGTTAGCTTCGCTGTCTGGTAATAAACCAAAGGTGTGTGGGCCCAATACTACACCCACTAAAAAATAGGCCAGCATGGCGGGCAGACGCAATGCACGAAATAACGCAACACCAAGCACAGAGCTGGTGAGTAGAATTAAAATTAAGGGTAAGGTTTCAAACATGTTTTACCTATAAAGATGACGATTTATTATTAATTTTTTAAGTCAGTTTTCTAGTTTTAAGGCAGTTACTTTAGGCCAATAATTGGCTAGATGAAAATGTACTTTAAAATGCACATTAGCAAAATTTGTGCCTAAAACAAAAAACTTATGCTAACTTTACTAAAATTGTCACTACTAATGCTTTTTTAGGCTTTATAAGTGTGACATTCCCTTTTATACTAACTGAAAAGTGTGTAAATTTTAATAAAGACTTTAGTTTTATTAATAAGATTACAGGTAAAAATTTATAAATTTAATCAAGCAATAATACAAGCCCAATATAAGCGCAATGTCATCACTATTAATCAATCAGCAAAAATCTGTTTCTAATATTCAATCCACCAAGCAGCCAACTTTGGCGTTGGCGCGTGATATTTTATTGCTGGAAGCTTGTGAGATTGAAGCACTGGCAAAACGGCTAGACGATAATTTTACTAAAGCAGTCAACCTGATTTTAGAATGCCAAGGACGTGTGGTAGTAAGCGGCATGGGTAAATCAGGTCATATCGGCGGCAAGATCGCTTCTACTTTTGCCAGCACAGGTACGCCTGCGTTTTTCATGCATCCGGCTGAAGCAAGCCATGGTGATTTAGGCATGATCATCGCCGGTGACATTGTCATTGCCCTTTCAAACTCAGGTGAAAGCGACGAGATTCTTGCCATTATTCCCCCACTTAAAAGATTGGGCGCAAAAATCATTGCAATCACTGGTAAAGATTCATCTTCACTCGCTAAAGCAGCCGACATTCATTTGAGTGCGTCTGTCTCTAAAGAGGCATGCCCGTTAGGCTTGGCCCCCACCTCTAGCACTACGGTTGCCTTAGCGCTAGGCGATGCGCTGGCGTTATGTGTGCTGGACCAGCGTGATTTTACCGCAGAAGATTTTGCCCGCTCACACCCTGGCGGTAGCTTGGGGCGACGTTTATTAATACATGTGACTGATTTGATGCGGACTGGTAGCAACATCCCGCAAGTGCCTATGAACGCCTCTTTGTCAGAAGGTTTATTAGAAATGTCGCGCAAAGGTTTAGGCTTAACGGCGATTGTGGATGCACAGAATAAGCCGATTGGCATTTTTACCGATGGCGATTTACGCCGTGCATTTGAGCAAAATGTGAACGTAGCAACCTCGAGCATTGCAGATGTGATGCATGCTAATCCGCAGGTAATTCATCAAGGTCAATTAGCGATTGTCGCAGTTGAAATGATGGAGAAAGGCAAAATCAATGCACTATTGGTCACAGATGATGCTGGTATTTTAGTAGGTGCATTAAATATGCATGATCTTTTATTAGCAAAGGTAGTTTAAGCAGATATGAAGCATACAGAAATTAGCCTGCCGATCAACATGGAGTTAAGCACCAAACTTGAAGTTGAGTACGCTGCAGATTTACAAAAACGTTTACAAAATATCAAACTGTTGGTGCTGGATGTAGATGGTGTAATGACGGATGGCGGCTTAACCATCGGCGATGATGGTCAGGAATACAAAACTTTTCACTCACATGATGGCTTGGGTATGAAGTTATTAAAAGCCTCTGGCGTTGAATTGGCGATTATTACAGGTCGCACATCCAATGTCGTCAAAAAGCGTGCTGAAAGCACTGGCGTTGCACACTTTTATCAAGGTGCAGAAGATAAATTAGTAGCGTTCAACGAGTTAATGAAAGCTAGCGCTTTACAAGCAAACCAATGCGCTTTTATGGGGGATGATGTCGTAGACTTGCCG
>JBDSHU010000058.1:0-8137 GCA_039918335.1 Methylotenera sp.
CAGTAAGGATAGAAGTACAGGAGAGCAGTTACTAATCAATGATGAACGCCACGATGCTAGAGGAAATAAAGGCACTGGTGTACAGCGTATAACTGATTATGAGGGAAGAGACTTAGGGAAGAACAAAGGTACAGGCGTGCAACTAGCGTCAGGAAGTATATATACAGTAAAGTAATCAATAGGAGCCAAAACCAAAGGTAAAACCTAGCTACTGAATAGAATAATAAGATGGTTTCAGGTATCGCTAAGACTCACTCAGGAGGGTCTTAGGGATGCTTGAATAATCATCTTTATCTATATGCGTCATTATCTATTTTTTCTTAACCTGATTGACTCTGGATAATTGACCTGTAGAATCTGTTATATGTTATGAATTACATGGCTATATTAACGGATATATTCGTGGATACATTTACTAGGAAGGTGCTCTGAAACCCTTATAAATACTAGGATTTTGCATTTAGTTCGCGCCTCCCCGTGGGGACGCCAGCTTAACTCCTCTTACATCGCCAATGCGGTATGTTAGAGAGTCAGTGTAGCTGGCAGCATCAAGCACTATGGATTCAATGAATGTAGCCAGCACATACTTAACAGTGTCCTGACTTTTTTCGTTTTTAACGTCTTCAATTAAACCAGCTAACATTACTTTAATGTCTTTAAGTAACTGATGTAATTACTTTAGCTACCTTCTCCTCTTTAGAACAAATGTTATTGTGGCTAATAACACTTAAGGCTCTGTATTCACTCGATATTTTTCCGTCGAAAAAAATACGGTAAAGACACTCCAGTTAGTTCAAACCGTATAGCTGCGAAGAAATGCAACTTGAATTGTCCTTTTCTAATTTAACGCACACAATATTAGTTATGAGACTTGAAACCATCGCCATTCTTTTTGCCACTGCACTGTCAACCTTATCCACATATGCTGGAGAAATAAACTCCGTTGCCATCATTACTACACATAATAAATGGCGTGCTGAAGTTGGAGTAACACAGAAACTTAGCTACTCCCCAGCCTTGGCAACAGCAGCTCAAGCTTGGGTAGATAAGTTAGCACGAACCAATAATTGCCAGATGCGCCATAGCAAACCTAGTGGTCATTATGGGGAAAATCTTTATTGGGCGAGTGCGGTAACCTGGTCTGATGGTCGTAAAGAGTTACAAAAAGTATCATCTAAGCAAGTGGCAAATAATTGGGCGAGCGAAAAAGCCCATTACGACTACGCGAGCAATCAATGCACTCAGGGAGAAATGTGCGGCCATTACACACAGATGGTTTGGCGTACCACTACCAAAGTCGGTTGCGGCATGGCTATTTGCGCAGACTCTCAGGAGCAGATATGGGCATGTCAATACAAGCCAGCTGGGAATTGGGTAGGTAAGAGGCCCTACTAAGCAATTGCGGGAAATTCCTCTCTATGAGATTTAAAATAGATATTCATAACTTCTAAAGAAGCTATTCATCGCCTTAACTAATTACGTCTGGCTAATTACAGTTCACTCAGGCTTTTAATGTGAGTCATTGTGCTACGACCCAAGGCATGCAACGCATAACCCCCTTCCAGCGCCGATACGATACGACCTTTGGCATGCCGCTTGGCAATGTCCTTAAGCATTTCTGTCACCCAGAAATAATCGCTTTCTCTTAAAGCCAGCCCACCCATGTCATCTTCCCGGTGTGCATCGAAGCCAGCTGAAATTAGTAAAAACTGTGGTTGAAATCGCTCTAGGGCAGGTATCCAGCGTTTAGTCACAGCGGCACGAAACTCCGCCCCTGCTGTGCCTGCGGCAAGGGGTACATTGATAATGTGATCATTGCCGCTGTCAGCACCTCGATGAGGGTAATAAGGATGCCGAAAAGTTGAGCATAGCATCACGCGTGGATTATCATGGAAGATATCTTCTGTGCCATCACCATGATGCACATCGAAATCAGCGATTGCTACTCGCTGTAATCCATGATGTTCAATGGCGTGAGCCGCAGCTACGGCCACATTATTAAATATACAAAAACCTGCTGCACTTGCCCGGCTTGCATGATGCCCTGGCGGACGAATATTACAAAAAGCATTTTTCACCTTGCCAGACATTACCAAATCTACGCCCATAATAACCGCCCCAGCAGCATGCAAAGCAGCGTTCAGTGTGTGCGGATTCATCAAAGTATCTCCATCCAAATCAATTAAGCCCGCTTTTGGGGATAGGCTAAAAATTGATTCGATATACTCGATTGCATGGACTCTTGCCAACGCTTCTTTACTAGCTTTGGGCGCCTCATGGTGACTAAGAAAATCATACAGTCCCGAGGCGACAAGCTGATCTTTGATAGCATGAATTCTTGCAGGAGACTCTGGGTGATCAGGCCCCATCTCATGCTTGAGGAATTCTGGATGTGTGATGTAAGCAGTATGCATGATGGCTAGGTTTAAAAAATGGCTAGGTACATTATGGTTAGATTACAATGTTTTGTGTATCGTTTTGATACTATCATCATCAGGGCTTGATTTAATCGTAAAACCCAGACGTTTCATTAGTTTCAACATACTGGCATTGTTATTGAGCACCTCACCCTCAATTGTTTTTAACCCTTTAAATCTTGCGTCATCCATCAGCGCAACCATGAGTTTGAGGCCCAGCCCCGTTCCGCGCATGGCATCTGCAACCACTAGAGAAAATTCACAGCTTTCGCCATCGGGATTGATCGCATAACGTGTGACACCTAACTCAATTTCTTTACCCTGCTCATCTCTAACTGCTATCAGTGCCATCTCACGACTATAGTCAATTTGCGTGAAGCGCACCAGCATGGATTCGCTAAGTTCCTGAAAGCTATTCATGTAACGGAAATAACGTGATTCTTCAGATAAATTCCGCACAAACTCCTGCGTAAGCTCAGCGTCTTCCGGACGTATGGGACGAATGGTCACGTTGGCGCCATCTGCTCGCTGCCAATCGCTAACCAGATGTGTCGGATAAGGATAAATCGCCATATGGGCATAGCGGTCAGTACTAGGTGGACGGAGCCCTACTACTACACGTGCATCGGCAGCCAATACGCCATTTTCATCCAGTATCAGCGGATTGATGTCCATTTCCATAAGCATAGGCAATTCGCACACCATTTCAGACACACGCAACAACACACTTTCAAGCGCGCCCATATTAACGGGGGGCATATGGCGGAAACTACCCAGCATTTTGGCCACATGCGTACCTTGAATAAGATCCTTCACCAAGAAAGTATTAAGTGGCGGCAAAGAAACGGACCGATCACCCATGATCTCCACAGTAGTGCCACCAGCACCAAATGTGATGACCGGTCCAAATACAGGGTCGTTGGTAACGCCTACCATCAGCTCGCGCCCGTTTGGCTTCACGATCATGGGTTGGATTGATATTCCGTCAATATGTGCATCAGCACTGTATTGCTTAACGCGCGCAATAATCTCGTGATAAGCCCCACGCACTGCCTGTGCGTTTGCCAGATTAAGCAGTACGCCTCCTGCATCAGTTTTATGAGTGATATCTGGTGAATTAACCTTCATAGCAACCGGAAAACCCAGTTGCTGTGCAATTAGTAAAGCTTCATTCGGCGAGCGTGCCACCATGGTCTTCGCCACAGGGATATGAAATGCAGATAACAATGCCTTGGATTCCATCTCACTCAATATCTTGCGCTTTTCCTGCAGTACCCCCTCAATAATCATGTTCGCCCCTTCAACATCTGGCTCTAGATAATGGGATAGCGGTCCAGGTACCTGCATCAGAAGTTTCTGATTTTTATGATAAGAAGACAGAAATGAAAAAACATCTACAGCTGACTCTGGACTTCGAAAACTTGGCTTTTTAGCTCGATTAAATGCAGCTCGAGATTCTTCAACCTGTGCCTCACCCATCCAAGAAGTGAGTAACGGTTTTTTATATTGATTTGAAAGTTCAATGATGACCTTGGCCACTTCCAATGGTTTAGTCATTGCTTGTGGGGTTAATATCGTTAAAACACCATCAATATTAGGGTCCTCTAAACATGCTTTCACTGCATACTCATAACGTTCTGCTTGGGCATCTCCTATAATATCTATAGGGTTTCCATGTGACCAAGTGGCGGGAAGCACCTGATTGAGTGTTTTTATTGTGTTATCTGACAAAGTAGCCATGACTAGACCTAAATCAATTGCATAATCTGTAGCCATCACACCAGGACCGCCACCATTAGTGACTATAGCCAACCGATTACCAGTGGGGTCAAACCCACATGAAAGTGCCTTAGCGGCAGAAAATAGTTGTGTCACAGTCAGAACTCTTACCACACCAGCACGACGCACAGCTGCATCAAAAGCATCATCCGAACCTACTAGTGATGCAGTATGTGACATTGCAGCTTTGGAACCGGCAGCATGGCGCCCTACTTTGACCAGAATCACCGGCTTAATGCGAGCAGCAGCACGAATCGCACTCATGAAACTGCGTGCGTTGCGAATGCCTTCAATATAGAGCAGGATGCTATGGGTTTTTACATCCGAGATCAAATAGTCAAGAATCTCACCAAAATCTACATCCACCGAGGAGCCCATAGAGATCACACTGGAAAAACCTACGTCATTCGCTTGCGCCCAATCCAGAATAGCTGTGCACAAAGCACCCGATTGCGACACAAATGCAAGGTTACCTTCAGTAGCACTTCCCTTATTAAAGGTGGCATTGAGACCTATGTCAGGCCGCATTACGCCTAGACAATTTGGACCAATTAGGCGAATACCATAGCGTTGCGCACTCTCCATCACAGCACGTTCCAGCGCCTTACCTATGGTGCCTGCTTCGCCAAAACCCGCAGTGATGATGACTGCGGCTTTAACCTTTTGCAAGCCGCATTCCTCAATAATACCTGGCACTGATTGTGCTGGGGTGGCAATCACCGCCAGTTCAACAGGATCAATAATTTGAGAGATCGAGGAATAGGCTTTACAACCCTGAACCTCGGATTGATTCAGGTTAATCGGATAAAGTGCGCCTTGATAACTGCTTTGTAACATATTCTGAAACACAATTTGTCCAATAGAATCAACACGGTCACTCGCACCAAATACAGCAACGGATTTAGGTGCAAACAAAGGCTTAAGATGGTGCTGACTCATGATTTTTTATTGACTATAAAGACAAGCTGTTATGTTAGCGCATTGCAATCTGCTTTCTGCCTAATTAGACTATAAAACATGGATTGATCGCCCTTCTTCCATATTGAGCTTTTAATGATTAGAAGCTGTGCGTTTTACTGAATCTTGCAGCATAGAGTTTTGCGAGAGTAATAATGCTTCGCTGCAAAAAATAGCTAATTTTTCCAATACTGTCTTGACTACTTTATTGGCTGCAACGACTCCCCCAAAGGGATCGTCACTGGTTGCAATTGCAGTTTCATCAAACTCCCGCCACGCTATCACTTTTTTTGTTACGTTATTCACTAGGTAAACGCGCAGTGTAAATCGCACTTTACTTGGCTGGCTATCAAACTCCTGTTGTAATCTAATAATTTCACTGTCTAATCTAACATCTCCTATCACATGGTTAGGATATTGCACGACAGCACTGAATGCATGGCTATCTTCGATTGCATTCACAAGAAGCGGCGCCAGCATACGCGCTGGTGTATCAATCCATTCGCTATGCGCAAAATATTCCAACTTGTGCGCTTTACGCACATAAATGATATGTTGACTATCATATCCTGCTGCTGCACGCGGGATATTGATTATCATTGTGCGCTTAACCATCGGCGCCTGCCGAGGGTTTTGAACATTAGCTTTAGACTCGTAGCCATCCAAGGAGTAATAGGAGGATGGTGGGGGCGATGATGGAAGTAGCGTAGAACAACCGCCAATCATGGTGACAGCAAAGCCAATCATACAAAATTGGCATAGACTCCGCAGCTTCACTGTATTCATTTTGACTCTCCTGGCCCATCTGGCACAGCGCTGCGTCCACGTAAAAGGCTTGCTGGATCACGCTCCGTTTGCTCACTTAAACGTCGCAATGATTCAGCCATCAAATTCAACTCGCCAATCAGGCGCTGTAATTCTGGAAGCGTCTCATTAGTAAAGCGACTGACATCACCGCCTACACTATCAAACGTTTTGTTGGCACTATTAACCGCTAAGCTCGCTTCACTACTTGTCTTTTCAATCGCTTTTGCGCTGCGATCAATCTGTTCGATCAGAGGCCCAATCTGCTCTGTGGCACGAGCACTATTATCAAACGTACGCGCGGCACTCACGATACCTGCATCAATCGTGGTTTTACGCTCAGCTATGGTATGAGATACCGTTGCAATATCTGTCAATATGCTTTGTAGCGCCTGTTGATTCTCTTTACTCAACATAGCGTCTATATTGCTAGTGGTATGGTCTAGTTTTTCTAACACCGTTGTCAGCATAGTTTCCAAACGTGTACTCAGTGAAGGTTTAGTGCGAATCACTGGATATTCTTCATCGCCTTTAGCTAGCAGTGGCAACGCATCCGTTGTACTTCCACCTAGTTCTACATAAGCGATTCCAGTTAAACCCTGTGTTTTCAATACTGCGACTGTATCTTCTTTTATTGGGGTACCACGTTCAATAGCAAACAATAACCGTACACGCTCTGGATTATCAGGGTCTAGCTCAATAGCTTGTACCTTGCCGACATTAACCCCATTGTATTTAACAGGTGCATTCAAGTTTAGTCCGGCCACCGACTCGTCTTCGATGGCTAAATATAGGTCAAATTTTTTCTGAAAAGCGCCGCCTGAAGCTAGCCAAAGCACTCCTGCAATCAAGGCTGTGCTTAGCAGCAGTACGAATATTCCGACTACAGCATAATTCACTTTGGTGTCGATGATAGCGCTCCCATTCCATTATTAGCAGGTTTTACGATAGACTGTTTTTTAGGTTTCTTTGCAGCTCTAGCGCGCGGCCCATCAAAAAACTGACGAATCTCTGGATTTTCACTGGTTGAAAGCTCTGCCATTGATCCGATACTTTGTACTTTTCCATTGGCTAATACAGCCACACGATCAGCCGCTTGCCACAATAAATCAAGATCATGTGTAATCATCACAATCGTCAGCCCGAACAAATCACGCAGCTTAAGCACCAGTTCGTCTACACCCGCTGCACTAGTAGGATCAAGCCCAGCAGTAGGTTCATCTAAAAAAAGCAGCTCTGGATCTAATGCAATCGCACGAGCCAATGATGCCCGTTTCATCATTCCACCACTGAGTTCAGATGGATATTGTGCGCCAACTTCTGGCTTCAGGCCAACCATAGCCAACTTAGACGCTGCAATTTCATTAATCAATCCGTCTGGTAGTTTGGTATGTTCACGCAACGGTAATCCGATATTTTCCAGCACCGTCAATGAGTCAAACAACCCACCTAACTGAAACATCACCCCCCATCGCTGACGTAATGCACGGGCTTCATCTTCCTTAATATTTTGTAAGTTGATCCCAAACAGTTTGATCAAGCCAGCATTAGGCTGATGCAACATAATCATTTCACGCAGCAAGGTAGACTTGCCAGAACCGCTACCGCCTATCAATGCAAATATTTCGGCACGTCGTACTTCAAGATTGATTTCAGTGTGAACGACATTGTCGCCGAAATGCGTAGCGACCTTGCTAAACTCTATGACCACTTCATGCTGTTGGGATTCATTCTGCATGCTAGAGATCAAGTGTACTGAAGGCAATAGAGAAAAGTGCATCTGCAACAACGACTAAAAAAATAGATTGCACAACACTACGCGTAGTTTGTTGTCCCACACTGTTAGCACCTCCTTTAGTGCGAAAACCTTGAAAGCAACCCACTATTACAATGATGGCTGCAAATACTAGCGCTTTGCCAATTCCCAACAGGAGTGTTGTCGGGGTTACCACATATACGAATCGATCTATAAACTCGCTGTAACCTATTCCAAGTTGCGTTTTTGCCATTATTGCACCTCCTAATACGCCAAGCATGTCTGCAAACAGCGTGAGTAATGGCAATGAAATGACCAATGCGATAAATTTCGGCAAAACCAGCATTTCCTGAGGGGAAATACCAAGCGTGCGCATCGCATCAATTTCCTCAGTTACAACCATCGTTCCAATTTGGGCGGCATA
>JBDSHU010000059.1:0-2933 GCA_039918335.1 Methylotenera sp.
TAATATGGTACCCATGAAGCGAGCAGGTACACCAACTGAAGTGGCTGATCTCGTAAGTTTTCTGGCTTCTAACCAAGCCACTTATATCACGGGACAAATCATCTCGATTAATGGCGGAATGATTTAATAGATTGTTAGCCAGTTTTTAACTTAGAGTTTGATGTATGTCGTTTAGCAATGGCTACAGCAATCCGCAACATTCTATTCCTCTACAAGTACATCAAATCCACCGTATATCATCCGCTTGCCATCAAACGGCATCGGAGTGCTGTCAGGCTGCATACGCGGATCTGCCATGACTTTCTTCATGCCTTGATTTCTAACTTCTTGAGAAGGCCAGATAATCCAGGAAAAAACAACGGTTTCATCTGGTTTACACTTAACAGCCATTGGAAATGAAGTCACTTCACCATCTGGCACATCATTTCCCCAGCACTCCACTATTTTTAACGCACCATGTTCTTTAAATATATTTACGGCTTTCTCTGCAAGCGCTTTATAAGCTTCTTTATTCTTTGTAGGTACTGCAAGAACGTATCCATCTACATATGACATAATATTCTCCTATTGTTTATGCGCTATTGGACTTTATTCCTATCTGTATATTGTGCATCGGGAGTTATTCTGTTTTTTCCATATGAAATAATTCCCAATAGTGTCCATCCAGGTCTTCAAATCCGTGTTGATACATGAATCCCAAATCCTTAGGTGCATTTGGCGTCTTCGCCCCTGCCTTAACAGCTTTTCTGACCATATCATTCACTTTATCTCTGCTCTCGTAAGATAATGCGAGCAGAACTTCTGTACTGGTTTTTGTATCGCACAACTGCTTGGACGTGAATGTTTTGAAAAAACTTTCTGCTAGTAACATGACGAAAATGTTTTCACCAATAATCATGCAGGTTGCATTTTCATCAGTGAATTTAGGCTCGAATGTAAAACCAAGCTTAGTAAAGAATTCAATTGATTGGTTAAGATCTTTTACAGGTAAATTGATATAAATTTGGGTCATAGTGCTATCCTTGTTCTTTAGTAGGATTGTTTTCAATACATCCTTTACCTGCACTTGCTTGCATTTCTTCAACACTTACATCTTTTATATGTGTGGCGATTGACCACTGATGACCGAATGGATCAGTAACCATGCCATATCGATCACCCCAGAACATATTTGCTAAAGGCATCTTGACTGTGGCGCCCGCATTGATCGCTTGGGCGAATGCCTGATCTGCATCTTCAACATACAAGTGCAGAGTAATAGGGGAGCCTTTTAGTGCCTTGGGTCCCAATGACCCCCATTCGGGAAACTCATCTGCCATCATCACCTTAGAATTACCAATTTGGATACATGCATTAACTTACCATCAGGGCCATCTAATCGAAATAACTCTGAAGCACTAAATGCTTTCTTGTAGAATTCGATAGCTGCTGCAGCGCCATCACAGACGATATGGGGTGTAATGCTATACACGCCATCGGGTATCGGTTTTACTTGTGCCATGATTCATATTCTCCTTTATCAATTCATGATTAAAGTGTACATTGCACACATTTAACATCCAATTGTGGACAGTGTCAACAAATATGAATATTGCCGATAAAAAAATTACACACGCCAAACGTGCTACTTATCGTCACGGGGATTTGCATCGCACCATGCTAGAGGCCGCTATGCAAATGGCCAGAAAAGGCGGAGCAGGTGCAATCGTGCTACGTGAAGTCACAAGGCAAGCTGGTGTGGCACCTAATGCAGCATATCGACATTTTGCCGATAGAAATGCGCTTTTGCAGGCAGTCAGTTTAGCTGCGCAGTCTGCATTAGCTATTGAGATAGAAGAGGAAATCAATAAGATAAGTAAAACCAATAACTTACTTGAGGCAGCTCGTGCGAGGTTGAGAGCGGTAGGTACTGGTTATCTCAGATTTGCTCAAGCAGAACCAGGCTTATTTGGGATGGCATTTTCAGTGCCTCATGATCTTAGTGATGCTGAAAATCCAGCCAGTGCGGGGGAAACCGGCCTTACTCCCTTTCAACTTTTAGGTGTTGCTTTAGATATGCTTGTTGAGGCGGGTGCCCTAACTCAAGAACGTCGACTGTTTGCTGAAATTTTTGCCTGGTCTGCTGTACATGGATTTGCAATGTTAATACTTGAGGGACCGCTTCGGGCACTTGATAAAACACAGACTGAGGTCATCGGACAACGATTGATTGATATGGTAGAACGTGGTTTGTAACTTGATATTGAAATTAAGCCAAAGTAGGTTGTTATTGGTCAATTTTTGTCATTTCATATTTCTATTGATCCTAAAAATATATTAACAATTTACTTGTAGGTTCTTTCTTACAATAAATTAAGAACCATTCCACTGTTGCAACTAAAGCTTTTTTCATAAAATTACTATACATATTTATACAGCCTAAATTTCATGACAGTTACTTAAACATTATTTTGTTATCAGTAACTATTCATTCCCTAAGGAGATTTAAATGCATTTTAAAAAATTATCATTAGCAGTTTTAGCAACTTTAATGATTACTGGATTAGCAGCTTGTGAGAAACAAGGTCCTGCAGAAAGAGCAGGTGAAAAAATGGATAACGCTACAGAGAAAATGGGCGACAAGATTGAGGATGCAACAGATAAAGCAGGAGATAAACTCGAAGATGCTGGAGATAAAATCGAAGACAAAACAGATTAAATGTCATTTTTGGTATTTTTAGAGGTACATAAAAGCAAAAGTTAATAGTTACCTTAGTGTAATAGTTAGCGTACAGAGAGTGATATTTATTTAGTGAGGAGCTAATTAAGATGAATGAAGATCAAATCAAAGGTGCTGTAAAGAAAATTGCCGGCAAAGTACAGGAGGATTTTGGGAAAATGGTGGGTAGTAAAGACCAATTAAATAAAGGTATTAAAAAACAAATCGTCGGGGA
>JBDSHU010000060.1:0-8932 GCA_039918335.1 Methylotenera sp.
AAAGTGGAATGGCACTTTAACGTGAATTTTTTCAGTGGCACTAACACGTTGAAAATCAATGTGTTGAATAGTGTTGCGAACTGGATGCATTTGAAAGTCACGTAGTAATACGCTTTCTTTTTTTCCATCTAAAATTAGCGTTAAGATTGAAGCATGGAAAGCTTCATGACGGAACTGTAAGAACAATTCTTTATGATTGATTTCTAGTGGGAATGCTTCTTTACCACCACCATATACTACACCTGGTACTGCGCCTGCGTGACGAAGACGGCGGCTCGCACCCGTACCTTTTGCATCACGTTTTACTGCATTGATTTCGATAGACATTTTGTTACTCCTAATTTACTGCTATTTAAGTACTACACTAAAATCTGCATACCGCGACCAGTCTGCAGGGTTAAAAACTTTAATCCATGAATAGTGAAGACACGGAGTCTTCACTGCTAATTCTACGTATGGTTTCAGCTAACAACTCAGCCGCACTTAATTGGCGGATTTTCGTACAGTTGGCTGATTCTAAGCCAAGTGGAATGGTGTTAGTGACCACTAATTCATCTAATTCCGAATTCATAATGCGCTCTGCTGCACCGCCCGATAATACTGGGTGAGTAGCATACGCCAATACTTTTTTAGCACCATGATTTTTTAACGCCGCGGCAGCTTCGCAAAGCGTATTTGCCGTATCCACCATGTCATCCATAATGACACAGGTGCGGCCAGCCACATCACCAATAATATTCATCACTTTGGCCACGTTTGGTTTTGGGCGACGTTTATCAATAATCGCTAAATCTGAGCCCAATTGCTTAGCACATGCACGCGCACGTACTACACCGCCAACGTCTGGTGACACCACCATTAAGTCGTCATGATTTTGCAGTAATAAATCGGCTAGCAAAATGGGCGTAGCGTAAATATTATCTACAGGAATATCAAAAAAGCCTTGGATTTGATCAGAGTGCAAATCCATGGTTAATACACGATTCACGCCTACACCCGTCAGCATATTGGCTACGACTTTTGCAGTAATTGCCACGCGCGCTGAACGCGGGCGGCGATCTTGACGTGAATAACCGAAGTAAGGAATCGCTGCAGTAATCCGTCCAGCAGATGAGCGGCGTAATGCATCCACCATAACCATGACTTCCATCAAGCTGTCGTTAGTAGGGTGGCTCGTTGACTGCAGCACGAAAACATCGCGACCGCGTACGTTTTCCAGCAACTCAACGGTGATTTCACCATCACTAAAACGCCCTACATGTGCATGGCCAAGTTCAATGCCCAAGTGAGTAGCAACTTCTTGGGCCAGCACTGGGTTGGCACTGCCAGTAAAGACCATCATGCTGCCGTTAGACGCCATTTAGATTTCCTATTGTGCTTGTGTTACACGCAACAGCGTGAAGCTCTCAATAAATGCTTAAAAATACTTACTAAAAAATAAAAGCGTGTAAATCAAATAATCTACACGCTTACTATTTCAATCTATGCAGATTGTTTGTCTACATTATAAATTTTGGCTGAGGAGGAAGGACTCGAACCTTCGGATGCTGGGATCAAAACCCAGTGCCTTAACCAACTTGGCGACTCCCCAATATTTTTATCAGACACTCTAAAATCAAAAGATTCAAAATCAGGATTTTAAAATAAAGGATGCTGATTTAACCCTTTTGCAACAAAACCCTGTATTTCCTTAGGCTTTTGATTGCATATATCCATTGCAATTTGTTCGTTTGCCACTTCTAAAAATACTGAAGCACCTGAACCGCTCATTCTTGCATCACCGAACTGTTTTAGCCATGTTAAACAAGCTAAAACGGGTGGATATTCACTACACACTATTTTTTCCAGCTGATTTGTAAACTCGGCGTTTATATTGCCTACGACTGAATTACTGCCGCTTGAATTTGCCATCCCTAAGAAGGTCGACATTGTCTTAGAAATCGTATTTTTTGTCAATTGCTTATTGGCAAATATTTGCGCGGTAGACACATGCACATTGGGATTCAATATCACGTAATAAGCATCACGCAGATTAATTGTTTGCAACTGCTCCCCAACACCCTCTGCCCAAGCATTGGTGCCGAAAATAAAAAATGGCACGTCAGCGCCTAATTTTAAACCAAGCAACTGCAATTCTGCCCGACTAAGATTTAGGTTCCATGAGTGGTTTAAAGCCAGTAGCACAGTCGCTGCGTCTGAGCTGCCGCCACCCAAGCCGCCGCCCATTGGAATGTTTTTTTCAACGAAAATTTCTACGCCCTGGTAATGGTTGGTGTGTTGCTGTAAAAGTCTCGCGGCTCTTATGCATAAGTCTTGGGCTTCTGGCACACCTGTTACATCATTTACCCGCCTAATAACTTTGCTTTGTGTCGGTTTTAGGTAAATCGTGTCATAAAAGTCGAGTAATCTAAAAACAGTTTGTAATAAGTGGTAGCCATCCGCACGCTGACCAGTAATGTGCAAAAACAAATTGATTTTTGCTGGCGCCAGGAATTTTTGAAAATCTTGAAGTGGTGGAAAATCATGCATGGGTAGCATTTTAGCTGATGCCAGTATGACTGAGAAATAAAATTGTGACTTGCGCATAGCCTGCGGCATGAATTATGCATAGATAATTTTATGTATAAGTAACTGCAAATATTAAGTACATTACTTATTAATCGTAAGCCAAGTGGTGTGAACTAAGTGGTAAGTAGGGATTCAAAATTAAGTATGTATTAAGTACTTATTCTAATTAAAACATTCTATATCATATATTAGATGTTTTATATAAGACATAAGTGTTCTATAATTGTGCGCTAAACATGTAGCCATGTGAAGGAATGCTCCGGATTAAACTAAATGGAGTTTAGGCAATGCCCGCGTTGTGTGCGCTTTACCCTAGTGCAATCTCAACACTTGCTAGCCACGGCCTTACAAGACTAGTAACAATAAACTGACTTATTTTTTAATTATTTGAGAGTACATTATGGCACTGGTATCGCTGCGTCAATTGCTAGATCATGCTGCTGAAAACGACTACGGTCTAGCAGCATTTAATGTCAATAACATGGAGCAAGTAATCGCCATTATGCAGGCGGCCAATGAGGTGAATAGCCCTGTTATCTTGCAAGCCTCAGCAGGTGCACGAAAATATGCGGGTGAGCCTTTTTTACGACATTTAGTATTGGCGGCTATCGAATCTTATCCCCATATTCCTGTGGTCATGCACCAAGATCATGGACATACGCCAGCCGTGTGCATACAAGCGATGCGCTCAGGTTTTTCTAGTGTAATGATGGATGGGTCACTGATGGAAGATGCCAAGACACCTTCAAGTTACCAATATAATATAGATACTACAAAAAAAATTGTCGAACTAGCACATGCCATTGGCGTTTCAGTAGAAGGGGAATTAGGTGTACTGGGTTCTTTAGAAACAGGGCTGGCTGGTGATGAGGATGGTTCAGGTGCAGAGGGCAAGTTAAACCACGATCAACTACTCACCGACCCAGAAGAGGCGGCAGATTTTGTGCGCCAAACAGGGGTAGATGCTTTGGCAATCGCTATTGGCACTTCACATGGGGCTTATAAATTTACCAAGCCACCTACCGGAAAAACTTTAGCGATTAGTCGCATTAAAGAAATTCATGCGCGCATTCCTAATACGCATTTAGTCATGCATGGTTCATCTTCAGTACCGCAAGAATGGCTACGTATTATCAATATATTTGGTGGTGATATGGGTGAGACTTACGGTGTGCCTGTAGAAGAAATCGTAGAAGGCATCAAACATGGCGTACGTAAAGTCAATATTGATACAGATTTGCGTATGGCTTCTACTGGAGCATTACGACGCTATTTTGCCCAAAATAGAAAAGAATTCGATCCTAGAAAGTATTTAGCGGCCACTACAATTGCCATGCGCGATCTTTGCAAAGCACGCTATGAGGCATTTGGTTCCGCAGGTCAAGCATCCAGTATTAAACCAATCTCATGTGACACGATGGCTGTGCGTTATAAAAGCGGCGAGTTACATGCAGTGGTTAAATAACGATCAGTTTTTAGTCAGTGATAAACTGATATGAATTGTAAATAGAATTGAGGGACAGAAAAATGCGCCGTAACCTAGTTGTGGGTAATTGGAAAATGCATGGCAACATGCAGAGCAATCAACTTTTGCTCAATAGTTTAATCAAGGGGCTAAGTGGCTTTGAAAATGCAGACTATCTGGTTTGCGTACCGAGCCCATACTTGTTTCAAGCAAGATTGTTGCTGGAAAACACAAACATCGCCTGGGGCGGCCAAAATGTTAACCAACATGAGCAGGGGGCTTTTACCGGAGCCGTTGCTGCAAATATGCTCGTTGACCTTGGTTGCACGTATGTGCTGCTTGGGCATTCTGAGCGCCGCAATTTATTTCATGAAAATAATTTAACCGCTGCTGCAAGGTTTGATGCCGCCATTAGAGCTGGCTTAACGCCCATTATGTGTGTAGGCGAAACAATAGCAGAGCGTGATGCTGGCTTGACTGAGGTGATAGTGGCGAGCCAGATGGATGCAGTATTAGCAAGCATGGGTGATCAAGAGTTTGCAAAAGCCATGCATCTAAATATGGTGTTTGCTTACGAACCTGTGTGGGCGATTGGATCTGGTAAAACCGCCACCCCAGAACAGGCACAATCGGTGCATGAATTTATCCGTCACCGTATCGCACGCCGTAATGCAGAAGCGGCAGCAAAGGTACGTATTATTTATGGTGGTAGTGTTAAGGCTGCGAATGCAGAAGAGTTATTTGCCATGCCAGATGTAGATGGCGGGCTTATTGGTGGTGCGTCTTTAAAAGCAGAAGAGTTCGTGGCAATTTGTCGGGTTGCAAATAGCGTTCAAGCGAGTGCCTGCTTGGTAGATTAAACTTCAGCTTGGTCGCGACTAAATTAATAATGATCTAGTGGCGCTCATTGTATTGGCATCAGTTAAACTCGCTGTTTTTCTCAATACTAAATTGAGTATCCTAGAGCGCGCGGTTAGCATCCTTATGAAAAACATCGTTATTTTAATCTCAGGTAATGGCTCGAATATGGCAGCTATTATTCAAGCTGCAGAAAATCAGGATTGGCAAACTAAGTTTAATGCTCGAATAGCAGCAGTTATTAGCAATAAGCCCGATGCGAGCGGGTTGGCACTAGCAAACAAGATAGGAATTACTACTAGTATTCTCAAGCATACAGATTTTGCAACGCGCGAAGCATTTGATGCTGAGTTAGTGCGAAAAATTGATGTTTATGCCCCGGTGCTGGTGGTATTGGCAGGCTTTATGCGGATTTTAACGCCAACATTTGTAGCGCATTATGCTGGGCGCCTGGTTAACATTCATCCCTCGCTACTCCCTGCGTTTACGGGGTTAAATACCCATCAGCGGGCGATAGATGCTGGGTGTAACCTTGCTGGCGCCACCGTACATTTTGTCACTGCAGAGTTAGACATTGGACCGATTTTAGCGCAAGCCAAAGTGCCTGTATTACCGAGTGATACTGCAGAGAGCTTAGCCACGAGAGTGCAAACGCAAGAACACTTGATTTACCCGCAAGCCATTGCACAATTTCTAGCGGAGATGTAATTTTTAGCCTAGATTACATTTTGGATGATCTAGTCCTTGAATGATAGGCAATCAGTCGTTCAACCTCCCTTTTACTACCCATCATCAGAGGGACACGCTGGTGCAGACCATTTGGTAATACTTCCAAAATACGCTGCACGCCAGTGGTTGCAGCGCCGCCTGCCTGCTCTACAATAAAGCTCATTGGGTTAGCTTCGTACATCAAGCGTAACTTACCACTGCTGGGTTGACCATTTTTGGTTTTTGTATCGATTGGATACATGAATACGCCGCCACGCACTAATATGCGATGTACTTCTGCCACCATAGAAGCCACCCAACGCATATTAAAATCTTTTTTACGGTCGCCTTCTGCGCCTTGCAAACACTCGTCAATATAGCGTTGCACCGGTTCGTGCCAAAATCGATAGTTAGACATATTGACTGCAAATTCCTGCGTCTCTGCAGAAATTTTCATGTTTGGATGGGTAAGGTAAAACTCACCAGACTGTGTATCAAGTGTAAATCCATTGACACCATTGCCCGTGGTTAGCACCAGCATGGTAGATGTGCCATATAAGGCGTAACCAGCACAAATCTGCGCAGTACCTGGTTGTAAAAAGTCGGCTAACACAGGATTGCTATTTGTACTTTTGAGTATAGAAAATATCGTACCTACCGAGATGTTCACATTGACATTGGATGAACCATCTAATGGATCAAACAATAGCAAATATTGACCATTTTTTCGATGTGCAGCGGCAATCTCAATAATGTCGTCCATCTCTTCTGATGCCATACCTGCAACATAGCCACTTTGCTGATTGCACTCAATGAAAATGTCATTGGTAATCACATCTAATGCTTTTTGCGTTTCACCCTGAATATTCTCAGAACCCAAATTGCCCATATTGCCAGCGAGTGCGCCTTTATCGATGGAGACTGCGATTTTTTTACAGGAATTAACCACATCGCTCAGCATTGCATTGAGCGCCACACTGTGTTCGCCTTGCAAGTGCTGCTTTAGGAATTCGGTAATCGACGTGTGCTGAGACATGCTGCTTTCCTGATGGTAGGGTAGCTACATTTTACATCATCAAAGCGATAGAATTGAGTTTTTGATTAACTATTGACTGTTAATATCCCAATTTTCCACTAGCAATTTTAGATTCACTTTTTCACTTTTAAGCAAGATTTTGTTCGGTAAAAAAATACCATTATTTTCTGCATAATTTTGATATTCAATATCCCAGCCATCTTGCTTTAATGTGCTTAATTTCCCTTGTTCATCCCAAGTGCTCGCTTGAATAGTGGAGTTGGTTGGGCGACCGAGCGACCAGTCAGCAAGACCTGCAAGCGGTAATTTCCAGCCCAGTGCATTTTGGGTGAGGGTTTCCGCATTAGAGGCTGAAATAATATTCCCTTTTGCATCTTCTAAAGTGACTTGATCTGATGTTTTTTTAATGCTCGCCACCTGGCCGCCTAGTGGTGAACGAAGTGTAATGTCATCGTTTGCATTATTGTGTTGCCAATTCAAACCACCAGAAAAGCCTTTCCCTTCTGTTTGCACCCCGATACGGCCATTGAGTGTGAATTTTTGGATAGCCGTAAGGCTTTGTAAATGGTGCTGATGTGAAGCTTGGGATGCAGCAGTGGCAGCAGGTTTAACTATTGGAGCGCTTACACAACTTGATAGCAACGCCTTAAACGTTGCGAGCGTAAGAATACGTATTAGATACATATTAATTTAAAGTACTCAGCTAATTGCCATAAGTCTTAAAATGAACATTCATTTAAGACTTAAATTTATTGGTAGTGGCAAGTAGTACTTCATTGCTAGGGTCAGACAACAAGCCATCATTCCAAATCCTTTTTGCTTCGTCATGTTGACCTTTTTGCCAAAGGACTTCACCTAAATGTGCAGCGATTTCCGGGTCTGGATTCACTTTATAAGCTTGCTGTAAATAGTCGATTGCTTTATCCAGGTTACCTTTTCGGTAGTGAGCCCAGCCCAGGCTATCCAGCATGTAGTGATCATTAGGGCTAAGAGAGAGTGCTTTTTCAATGAGTTTTACTGCTTCATCCAGTTTAATATTACGGTCTGCAAACGAGTAACCTAGGGCATTGTAAGCGGCGGCAAAGTCAGGTTTGGCAGCGATCGCTTTACGCAATTCGGCCTCCATAATTTCTGGCTTATGCACCCGTTCGGCGGCTAGGGCGTAGTCATATATAAGTTCTGGGGTGTTAGGTAAGTTTTTGACGGCCTTATCAAGCAAATTAAACGCATCTTGATTACGCTTTGCCTTTGCCAGTAACGCAGCCTCTGTTTGAATGACTAGAATCTGTTGATCGGTATTCAAATCTTCTAATGCATCCAATTTTTCAATGGCTTTGTCTACAGACTGTGTACGCGCAATGACGCTAGCAAGGCCCATTTGCGCTTCAAGAAAGCGTTCGTTTGACTCAACTTTGGTATACCAGGAAATCGCAGCGGCATCATGATTTTGTTTTTCTGCAGTTTGTGCAAGATAAATATACATTTGGTCAGTGTCTTTAAAGCCTAATGTCAGTGCTTGCTGGAAATAGGCCTCTGCAGCCGCATAGTCTCCCATCTGATAGGACAATAAGCCGATAACAGCCGTGATGTCAGGTGTATTCTTCTCTGTGCTGTTTTTTGCATATTCGATAATGACGGGAAATTCTTTTTTAGCGGCTTCATACTGCTTTTGGTTGACCAAAAGCTTCGCCATATTTAAGCGCACTTCATTCGCGTCGGGATGTTTCTTTACAAAGCCCTGATAAAAACTTAATGCGGCCACTGGCGATTTTGTATAAAGGATTTGGCCTTTAAGTAAAGCCGCTAGAGGCCAGCCAGCTTTAAGCTTTTCAGATTTGTCCAAAGCGGCTAATGCGACATCCTCTTTCCCTGCAGCATAAGCTGCCTGTGCAATGGCAAATTGGGCTTCAGCTAAAGTAGGGTAGGGTTTTGCAAGTGATTGCACTAAACGTAATACGCCTGGTTTGTCGTTGCTTCTGCTAAGTAAGTTGTTTAAAAACAAGAAGCCACTGGCTCTGGTATCTTCTTTTACTAATAGTTTCGCTAAAAAAGGCTCGGTATCATCTAGTTTTCCGGTGGCAATCAGCATTTCTGTCATCGCTTGTTGCGATTCAGTCGAGGTTGGATCAAGCTCTGCCCATAATTTGACAGCTGGAATCGCTAAGCTGGGAATGTTGCCATAAGCGGCAATCTTAGCCGCGCGTTCTGCCAGACCGGCGTCTCCTGTCGTTCTTGCTAAATCATAAAAAATAGAGCCGGAAGTCGCTAAGTCGCCACGTTGCCCAGCTATTTCAGCC